>JAENXM010000022.1 GCA_016649525.1 Actinomycetota bacterium | reverse complement strand
ATCAATATATCGAGGGTCGCGGGCGCCGGCATAAAGGACCACGTTCACCTGCACCTGGTGCCGAGATGGGCCGGGGATAACAACTTCATGGCGGTCATCGCTGAGACCCGCGTGCTGCCGCGGACCCTGGACGAAGTGTGGCTCGCCCTCAAGGATAAGATCTAGGACTCTTCCTGTTCCTTTTTAGACGCGACGATTATCTTCTGCGCGATATGGTCCGGGACTTCCTCGTAGTGAGACAGCTCCAGTGAGAAGACACCCCGTCCTCCTGTTATCGAGCGAAGGTCTATCGAGTACCTGGACACCTCCGCGAGCGGGACCTGGGCGCTCACCACCTGCATCTTGCCCTTCGGCTGCATCCCGAGGATCCTGCCTCGCTTCGAGTTGAGGTCGCCGATGACGTCACCCATGTACTGATCGGGTACGGTGACTTCAACGTTTACGATGGGTTCGAGCAGGACCGCGTCGGCTTTCCCGACACCCTCCTTGATGGCTTTTGACGCGGCCATCTTGAAAGCCAGCTCGGAGGAATCTACGGTATGGAACGAGCCGTCGTAGAGCGTCACCTTCATGTCGACTATCGGATAACCGGCCAGGTAGCCCTCCTTCATGGATCCGACTACGCCTTTCTCGACACCCGGTATGTACTGTCGGGGTATCGCGCCGCCGACTATCTTGCCTTCGAACTCGTAGCCCTCGCCCCTGTGGAGCGGCTCCATCCGGAGATAGACGTGGCCGAACTGGCCGTGGCCTCCGGTCTGTTTCTTGTGCTTGCCCTCGGCCTCGACGCTCTTTCGTATCGTCTCCTTGTAGGGAACCCTGGGAATGTCCGTCTGGACGTCGACACCGAACTTGCGGCGCATCTTCTCCACGACCACATCCAGGTGGCTTTCGCCCGCCCCGCTTATCAAGGTCTGGTTTATCTCGGTGTCTCTCTTGACCATGAGCATGGGGTCTTCCTCGCGCAGCCTTCCCAGCGCGGTCGAAAGTTTGTCCTCATCACCCTTGGTCCTGGGCTCCACCGCGAGCGACATGACCGGGGCGGGATACTCGATGCCCGGCAGGACGATAGGGTCTCCCTTGTCACATAGCGTGTCACCCGTGAACGTCTCCGCGAGTTTCGCGACGGCACCCAGTTCGCCGGCCGCGAGCTGCTGCACCGGTTTCTGCTCCTTTCCCACGACCTGATAGAGCTGACCAACACGCTCGGTCTTGGCACGCGTAGAGTTCTGTACCGATGAATCGCTTTTGAATACTCCGGAGAAAACGCGGAAGTAGGTCAGCTTGCCGACGTACGGGTCTGCCAGTGTCTTGAAGACAAGCGCGCACATCGGCGCATCCGGAGCGCGAGGTCGGGTGACCTCTTCGTCACTTTTTAGTTTCGTTCCGACCACATCGGGAAGGTCGGGCGGCAGGGGAAGGACGGAAACGATAAAGTCCAGAAACTGGGGTATGCCGATGCCTTTTTCGGCTGATCCGCAAAGGACGGGGATGACGGTCCTCTCGGTCACGCCCTTCTTGAGGCCGGCCGATATCTCCTCGGGTGAGATGTTACCCTCATCGAGGTATTTCTCGAGCAGCGCGTCATCCGCTTCAGCCACAGCCTCGACTAGCTTCTCGCGGCCTTCCGCGAGCGCTCCCTCGAGCTCACCCTGGATCTCGACCTCCCTGGCTTTTCCGTTTCCCTCGTGCTCGAAGCCCTTTCCACTGATGAGGTCCAATACGCCGCGGAAACCGTTCTCCTCGCCGATAGGGATGTTCAAGGGGACGACGTTGCCGTCCAGGGTCTCCCGGATGTCTTCCATTGTACGCTCGAAGCTCGCACGTTCGCGGTCCAGCTTGCTTATGAAGATGAAGGAGGGAAGCGAAAGCTCCGCGGAACGCTCCCAAAGTAGCTCCGTCTGGACCTCGACGCCATCTACGCCGGACACAACGAAAGCGCAGGTATCTACGACCCGGACAGCCGATATCGCGTCGCCCGCAAAATCCAGGTAGCCAGGCGTGTCGACCAGTGTAACGCCGGTTCCTTCCCATTGAAGCGAGGCAAGCGCGCAGTTGATGGATATCCTGCGCTTTATCTCTTCTTCGTCGAAGTCCATCGTGGTGTTCCCCTGCTCGACGTCACCCATCCTTGTTATGGCGCCCGAAACGTACAGAAGGGATTCGGCGAGAGTGGTCTTGCCCGATCCCCCGTGGCCGAACAACCCGATGCTCTTGATGGCCTTGCTACCCGCTGCAGTCACAATTAGTCCCCCTGTTAATAGCGTTGGAAACGGATTCTAATTATAACTTATTACATGAGGCCGTAAAGCGTGTGGTATGACCGTGGATCTCCTTGCAAGGGGGCATTACGTGTTTTAATGTGAAGCTCAGGTCAGGATCGTAGAGGTCTGGATATGCGCTTAAAAGCATCCGGCCCCGCGGTGGTCGAATCGGTTGAACCAGGCTCGTCTGCCGCCGAAGCCGGCATAAGAAGAGGGGACAGGATCCTCACTATCGACGGCAGGCCGCTCAGGGACGTGATCGACTGCTACGTCCTGCTCGCCGACGGGAACGTGCACGCTCTGAAAGTAAGGCGCGGGTCAAGGCGCATGGAGCTTTCTCTGGACACAGGGGCCGGCGAGCCCGGCATCCGGTTCGAGAGCGCGTTGTTCGGAGAAGTTATGAAGTGTAATAACCGGTGCGTCTTTTGTTTCGTAGACCAGCTGCCGCCGGGGCTTCGCGACTCGCTCTACGTGAAGGACGATGACTACCGGCTTAGCTTCCTGGAGGGCAACTTCATAACGCTGACGAACCTTACAGGAGATGATCTGAAGAGGATCATAACCGACAGGCTCTCACCTCTCTACGTGAGCCTACACGCGACAGACCCGGCACTGCGAAAGGCGATATTCGGTAGCGCCGGCGCGAACCGTGCGCTCAAAGTACTGGCGGAACTGCTGGAGGAAGGGATCGAAATACACGTACAGATCGTTCTCGTGAGGGGGATGAACGACGGGGCGAACCTTGACGGGACTCTGGGTGACATAAGCTCGAAGTACGGGAAGGTATCGTCGATCGGTGTGGTTCCAGTGGGCATGACTTCCACTGGACGCAGGAGGTCTCCTCCCAACACGGGCTATGACCGCGATTCGGCGTTAAATGTGCTTTCCCAGCTGGATGAATGGCGTAAGCCGCTAGGCACGAGAGGCCCCTATGCGAGCGACGAGTTCTTCTACCTCGCGGGCGAAGAACCGCCTCCTTCGGACTACTACGGGGAATACCCGCAGGCGGAGAACGGAATCGGCCTTGCGAGGATGCTCATCGACGGCCTGGACAGCACAATGAGAAGGGTTGAAATCAAGACTATATCGAACGAAACCGCGGTGGTAACCGCTCCCATGGGTGCGTGGGCGCTCGAGCCACTCGGGCTAGAGGGCCTCGGGGTGAAGCTGCTCGTATGCGTCAACTCGCTTTTCGGCGAAGGAGTAACGGTGGCAGGCCTTCTACCGGGAAAGGACATCGCGCGTAAGCTTAGAGAAACGGCCGGCATCAAGAGGGCCCTGGTCCCTGGGGTCTCGCTGTCGGAAGGAAGCTTTATAGACGGCATCACTCTCGGGCAGGTATCCTCGCAGTGCGGTGTCGAGGTCAAAGCGATACCGGTAAGCGCGAGCGCTCTTCTCGAGGATCTGACACACGAGAGCGGTGATGCTCCATGAAAGGCAGGCTGCCGGTAGTGGCCATAATGGGCAGGGCGAACGTTGGTAAGTCCACCCTCTTGAACCGGCTTTCCACGCAGATGACAGCGATCGTCGACCCTACCCCCGGCGTGACCCGTGACAGGAAATACGTTACGGCGAAATGGAGGGACAGGCAGTTCGTGCTGGCGGACACTGGAGGAGTCGGCATAGACAGCGAGGGGTGGCTTTCGCGGGATGTCGAACGGCAGGCTTTCTTCGCGGCCGAAGAAGCCGACGCGGTTGTCATGGTCGTCGATGTGAAGACAGGTGTGACCGAGGACGACGAATGGCTTGCGCGCAGGCTCAAACGCATGCGTACCGGGTCGCTTCTGGTCGTGAACAAGGTCGACCACGCGGACTTAGAGCCGGAGGTAAGCCGTTTCTACGCCCTTGGACTCGGGGACCCTATCGCCATTTCAGCGGAGCACGGCCTTGGAACAGGGGACTTCCTCGACCGCCTCATCGAACTGCTCCCGGCCACGGAGGCCCCCGAGGAGGTGCAGGAGATAGCCGTAGCGATAGTGGGCCGGCCGAACTCGGGAAAATCTTCGATCCTCAACCGGCTGGCGGATGAGGAAAGGGCTCTCGTCCATGAGCAGCCGCACACCACGAGGGACACGATAGATACGGTGGTCGAATTCGAGGGAAAGACATACAGGATACTGGACACCGCCGGTATCCGCAGAAAGAGAACCGGCATCTCCGACGTCGAATACTACAGTTCACTCAGGACTTTCCGCGCCATAGACGAAGCCGATGTCGTTGTCCTGGTAGTAGATGGAGGCGAAGGACCAACGGAGCACGACCAGCGCATCGCGCGCATGATCGACTCACGCGGGCGGGCCGAATTGGTGCTGTTGAACAAGTGGGACCTCGTGGAAAAAGCGCAGAAGACCGATGATGTCCTGGAAGCAATATCTCACAAGTTCCGGTTCGCGCCGCACCTCCCGCTCCTGCGTGCCTCTGCTCTAACGGGAAAGGGGATAGAAAAAGTACTTCCGCTCGTGGAACAGGTATATGAGCAATGGAACAGGCGCATAGCCACGCCGGCTCTGAACGAGTTCATCAGCAGGGTGAAGCTCGTGAAGTCACCTCCATCGAAGGGCGGCAGACAGTTGAAGATGTACTACGCTACCCAGGCAGGCGTTGCGCCGCCCACTGTCGTTATCTTTGTGAACGACGCGGGGATAGTCAAGACCGACTACAGGCGTTTCCTCATCAGACAGCTCAGAGAGGAGTACGGCTTCTGGGGCAGTCCCTTGAGGGTCCACTTCAGGACCGCCAGCGGAAAGGAAGCCCGCTAGATGGAGAAGGCGAATAAAGCGACCGTTAAAGCATATTTTGGCTTTTTAGCAGGAGGATAAGGGTATTTGTTGAAGATATAATAAGGTCAAAGACTCAATCGGAAAGGGGGTGTGATCCTTGACTAAAAAGGAACTTGCGGACCAGGTAGCTATGAAGACCGAGCTATCGAAGAAGGATGCCGCAACCGCGGTGGACGAGGCTCTGGGAGCTATCACCGGAGCGTTGAAGAAAGGCGAGAAGGTGCAGCTCGTAGGTTTTGGGACTTTTGAGGTGCGCATGCGCAAGGCGCGCATAGGCATCAATCCCCAGACAAAGGCCAGGATACAGATCGCGGCCAGCAAGACACCTGCCTTCCGTCCCGGCAAAGCCCTAAAGGGGGCTGTCGGTAGATAGTAAACCGGTAACGACCGAAGGAATTTCATGGAAAAACAGAGCCCCCATACGGGGGCTCTATTTTATTTTGCCTGGCCTCTCAGGCCGGGATTATAAAACCGGGCTAAGAGCCCGGTCTAAATATGAATTCACGCTTTAAGACCTGACCCCTCTGATAATGCTAGAATATCGGGTACGAACAAGACAACCGGCTCAGTCATCGGGACGTGGCGCAGTCAGGTTAGCGCACTGGTCTGGGGGACCAGGGGTCGCCGGTTCAAATCCGGCCGTCCCGACCATCATAAAGCCTCATGGTTAAGCCATTTATTGAAGACGCTCAAAGTCTAATCTACTAATACGGTAGACTTCAAGCGACATATATGCGTCATTCAGGTCGCAGGTTCGATTCCTGCACGGCCCACCAGAAGTTCAGTGCCATTGTAAGGATGGCGTGTCCGAGGTGCCGCCAACACCCGTTAAAGCCCACCGTGAACGAGGAATGACCGGCAGGTTAACCCCGCCGGTCATATCCCACTTAGCAGACAAGGTACAGTATGCCTGTACTCTTACCTGACCTGCTGCAACCTCGTAAGAAGCCGCTTCCGTATGCGCTGGGAGCCGGCTACAGACAGGAGCCCCAGGGTGAGGCCCAGCATGGCAACTGCCATTCCTCCACCAGCCCCGCAGCCACTGGGGGGATTGACGAAATAGCAGGTCACCCCGTTGGAGGTCCCGGCAGGGGTGGTAACCGTTACCAGATATTCCCCCTTGGCTCCCGCTGGCCTCTTGACCCCGATCGCGGTATCCGACCAGGAGGTATACGTGGTTGCCTGAACAGCCCCGAAGGAGACATAGGAACTACCTCGGGTGGCACCGAAATCACAGCCGCTTATGTTTGTTTGGCCTCCTCGGTCCAGAATCGAAGGCTGTATAGAGGCGATATTGGGTACAGCCAGAGAGGAATAGGCATTAATGCGCCCGTGGCCATACTCGTCGTCTCTCCCTGGAGTGCCCTTATCATCAGCGTGACCCTCAATCAACTCCTCAACCTGGTTTGGATCTAAGTAAGGAGTCTGTGAACGTATCAGGGCGGCCAGTCCGGCAGCCATGGGGCATGCCATCGAGGTTCCGGACATGTAGTCGTAGTCCTGTTCGTACCCGTAATAAGGGTTGTTCACATAGACAGGGTAGGTGGGCATGGTGGAATAGACATCAACACCCGGCGCTGAAACATCCACACTGGAATTGTAGCTCGAGAACGAGGCCCTTTGGTCTCGATTATTCGTTGCACCCACACCGATGACGTTATCGCATCCGGCCGGGTAATAAATAACAGGACCGTAGCCGTTTCCTGCCGACGCAAACAATACAGCACCCTTACCGTGGGCATAGTTCACGGCATCCTGCTCGGCACTTGAGTAGGGGCCGCCGAAGCTCATGCTTAGGACATCCGCTCCATTGTCAGCCGCGTAGTAGATGGCTTCGAGGATGTCGGCCTCATAGAGTACGCCGCTCGAGTCCCCGATTTTTAGGGCCATTATCCTGGTATTGGCACCGAAAGAGACCCCCACTACATTCCCCCCGCCTTCCTTCGCACCGACTATACCGCTACAGTGGGTACCGTGGCCGTAGTAGTCGTAGGGATAGTAGTAAGGGTTGGTCTTGAAGTATAGGTCATCATGGTCCATGCTGACCCAGGCTGACCCATCCCACCGGTATTCCTTGCCTTCCAGGTAAAGGTCCAAGATAGAGTTGCCTCCGTACGTGTAGAGCCGGTAGTAGTTGGAAGAGTCGACACTGCTGGTGCGGATCACCAAGTAATAAGTGGCCCCTGGGGTGAGAGACAGGGTAGACGATAGTGGTTTGTATATCTCTCTAACCTCTGATTTGCTCACCTCGCTTGGATCAATGGTAAAAGAAGCGAGGTTGCTGCCACCGAGTGATGACCTCACAATGACCTTTATGGTAGCAGAAGGGTTGCCAGTCTTTGCGAGTGCGATACCCACATGTGAGAGCTTCTGGGTGTGCCCGGCACTGGCTCGAGCTTTAAATGATTGGGCGAACTTCTTTCTATAACTTGCATAACCGAGATACTCGTAATGGCTATACCTGTATTGTGAGATCCCGGTCCAGTTATACCCGTTGTAATCATCGACGTAGCCGTTACCATCGTCATCCACACTGTTCCCGGGGACCTCACCCGGGTTCTGCCAGAGCTTCGAGGCAAGGTCGGGATGGGAGAGGTCTATCCCGGTATCGATAACCGCCACCTCCACCGGGCTGGTGTTCCCTTTCTCGATATTCCATGCTTCAGGGGCGTCTATGTCGGCGTCAGGGGTACCGGTTTGACCCTCGATGGTCTGCCCGGTATTGTGCAGGCCCCACTGGTTTGGGAACCCGGGATCAGAAGGGTTATAGAGGAGCTCCCTTGTGTAGTTTGGCTCTGCATACAGTACTTCCGGCCTGGCCTGAAGTTCGGCAACAGCCTGCTCCACCGTTACATCTGGTTCCAGCTTGATAAGTTGGATGTCGTTGCCTGTGGTGGGGGCCACCTGCTTCAGGGTGGCCTTTTCCCCTGCTGAGTCCTTGATATCCTCCTTCAGCTTCGGGTCTGTACCCTCCTTGAACCTGACCAGCACCTCACCCGGTTTGTACTCCTGGGAGTCAATGCCTGATAGGGGTTTCCCGGTATCAGGTAGGGATAAAGCACTGGTCCCCAAAAGGAGTAAACCCAGCACACACACCAGGGCGATTGCCAGTTTAGCTAACTTCATCTTACTCACCTCCTTTCTAGAAATATGTAATGACAAGTACATTCAGTGATTGTTGTTCTCGTTCACCTCCTCTCTGGAAATATGTAATGACAGGTACAGTAAATGATCGTTGTGTTATTCGAGATTGTGATTTCCCTGAGTCGGTGGTAGCTGAGAAGACTCTAGGCATGGTTCCCCCGTGATAGCCACCTTTATTGGGTGTTCTCGACTTCAATCCTATGTTAGCGAGGCTCTTTTTGAATCACCCGAACGGGGGATTTAAAGCAAGTCAGGGTATACGGTTGTGGTGTGAGTCCCTGATCTAAATAGGTGGAGCCCGGGTTCTGTCCGCAGATGGAGCGGGGCCGCAGGCAGAGCAGGGGACTCTTAATCCCAAGGTCCAAAAAACGGGCATATTTCAGCCCTCCGTCGACATCAGTTTTCCCCCGAAAATAAAGAAGGGCCAGGGGGAGACCTGACCCTTCGGTAATGCGGCAAGTGAAGGGCTAGAACGTCCTTCAAAGAGCACCTGAATTACACCAGACTATGCCCTTTTGTTAACTTCAACATTCACGACGCCGGGGTCCGACCTGTACGGTCGGATATTGGTGAAAGTCCGTTCGACAAATGTTCTACATGGACGTGCCGCGCACTGACAAACAGTGGCGTATAACTAGGTGGACTCACAAACTCAACTTTTCTCGTTGTTAAGCCATTTGTTTGCGCTCTGAGGTACATTGAGGGACAATAGCAAACACTCAGAAATCAAGCACAGGGCTAGCTGGGGGACCAGGGGTCGCCGGTTCAAATCCGGCCGTCCCGACCATTCTTGACATATCTCGGAAAAAGGGTTTGGCAATAGGAGAATCGGATGGCGAACTTCCTCACGATGCTGCGAATCGCGGTGACGCCGGCCTTCGTCGTAGTGATGCTCCAGTCTTCCTCGCACCCTTCTTACAAGTACATCGCTCTCTGTATCTTCCTGTTCGGCGCAGCGACCGATTGGGCCGATGGGTTCGTGGCCCGACATACCGACTCGGTTTCCAAGTTCGGCATAACCGCGGACCCTCTCGCAGACCGCATCTTCATCGCCGCCACGCTCATAACCCTGTACGCAATGGGGATCATTCCACTCCTGTTCCTGGTTATAGTTTTGGGACGTGACATAATCATGGCTCTCGGTTACCCCATCCTCGGGAAAATAGATCCCACCAAGATAGCCGTGCACTGGACGGGCAAAGTTGCGACTGCCATGCTCTTCGTCGCGCTGGGCATGCTCATACTGTCACCCTCTACTTCCGGCAGCAAGGTCACGTTCGAGGGCTACCAGTTCTTCTCCTTGACATCCTGGCAGACATACGGGCTGTGGCTTTTCGTGATAGGGATGTGTTTTTCCCTGATTGCTGCCGGTGTCTATATCTCCAGAGCGGTAGCTCTTTTAAGGGAAGGTCGTGGAGAGCCGCTCGAGCCTTCCACGGAGGCGCCAGATGAGCTCTGACGACAGGCGCATAAAGGCGGTCGTTATGGCCGGGGGGCAGGGAACAAGGCTGCGGCCCATGACGAGCAACCAGCCGAAGCCGATGGTCCAGGTCGCCAACAAGCCGCTGATGGAGCATATAGTCGAGCTGCTCAAGAGGCACGACATCGAAGATGTCGTCGTGACGCTTCAGTTCCTGCCAACTCTTATCACGAGCTACTTCGATGATGGGTCGGGTTGGGGTGTGAACCTCAACTACGTCACCGAGGAGAGCCCGCTGGGAACGGCCGGCAGCGTGCGCAACGCCCATTCCTTCCTCGACACACAGTTCCTGGTGGTGAGCGGTGACGCGGTCACAGACGTCGACCTGGGCGCCGCCGTACAATTCCATAGAGAGCGCGATGCGATGGTGACGATAGTCCTGAAGAAGGTAGAGGACCCGCTCGAGTTCGGCCTTGTCATCACCGACAAGGAAGGCAAAATCGTCAAGTTCCTTGAGAAGCCCGGCTGGGGAGAGGTCTTCTCGGATACGATAAACACGGGGATATACATAATCGAGCCTGAGGTGCTTAACTTCGTGCCGGACGACCAGCCCTACGATTTCTCCCGCGACCTCTTCCCGCAGCTTCTCGAAGACGGGGTGCCGCTTTACGGTTATGTAGCGGACGGCTACTGGTGCGATGTCGGGAACATCGACCAGTATCTTTCCGTACACCGGGATATCCTGGACGGCCTTGTGGATATCAAGGTCCCGGGACATCGAATGGAGAACAACGTATGGCTCGGGGACGGGGTCGGGATCGACGATAGCGTACAGATCAGAGGCCCTGTCCTCATCGGAAACCACGTGAAGATAGAGCCTGGCAGCAATATCAGAGAGTACTCCGTGATAGGGAACAACGTGGTCATAAAACGCGAGAACTTCATACACCGCGTCGTGATAATGGACAACAGCTACATTGGGCCTTCGTGTCATGTGAGGGGTTCTGTCGTCGGCAGGAACTGCGACATAAAGTCGGGCGTGAGGATAGAGGAGGGTGCCGTCCTCGGCGATGACTGCCTGGTCGGCGATAACGCGATGATTAACCAGGGTGTCCTCGTCTTCCCGTTCAAGACCGTTGATGCACGTGCCACAGTCAGCACCAGCATAATCTGGGAATCGCGCGGAATGAGGTCGCTTTTCGGGAAGAGGGGCGTCTCGGGTCTCGTCAACGTGGACATCACACCGGAGAAAGCCGTGAGGCTGGGCATGGCGTACGCCTCCACCATACCCCTGAACTCTCAGGTTGTGACCAGCAGGGACGGGACCCGCTCTGCCCGCATCATAAAACGCGCTTTCATGACGGGGATTAACTCCGCGGGAGTACACATCAGGGACCTCGAGGTCAGCGCACTTCCCGTAAACCGCTTCACCGTTGCGAACCACTGGGGGGCCGGCGGCGTCGACTTCAGGACCAGCGAACGCGATCCCCAGTGGCTTGACATCACGTTCTTTGACGAGGAAGGAAGGGACCTCGACCAGAACGCCCGACGGAACATGGAGAGGATATTCACCAGAAACGATTTCAGGCGCGCGTTCCTGGATGAGCTCGGCGAGATATACTACCCGGCCAGGGCGGTCGAGGCGTACACGCGCGCCATAGAGGAGAAGCTCGATCTCCCCCTGATCCAGGAGAAGCGGTTCAAAGTGGTGTTCGACTACGGGTACGGCGCGGCGTCTCTTATCCTTCCGGAGCTTCTCGGCAAGCTCGGTTGCGAGGTCCTAAGCCTGAACGCCTTCACCGATGAAAAGCGCCTGCTGACGTCGAGGCCTCCTCGGGAGGAAGCGTTGAAAAGGCTAGCTGAAGTCGTAGCGAGCTTCAACGCCGACATGGGCCTCCTCTTCGACAACGGAGCGGAGAGGATAGCCGTTGTCGACGAAGGTAAGGAGGTGATAGCTGGGAGCGACCTGCTCGCGGTAATGACCGACCTCGTGACAAAGACCAGGCCCACCGGAAAGGTGGCGATCCCGGTAAACCAGCCGGCTTTCATAGAGGAAATAGCGACGAACCGCGGTTTAGAGATAATGAGGACCAGGGTTGACCGTTCGAGTCTTATGGCTGCCGCGCAGCAGGAAGGCATGGTGTTCGCCGGCGGCGGGGACGGGGGTTTCATATTCCCCGACTTCATGCCCGTATACGACGCGATGATGACCTTCGCGAGGATGCTCGAGATGCTCGCGGCCACAGGAGAGACGCTTGCCCAACTGAAGCGGGACCTTCCGGCCTACTATCTGATGAGGCGGGAGGTCGTCACATCATGGGAGGCCAAGGGAGCGGTCATGAGACAGCTCCTCGAGACGCACGAGGACGACGGCATAGATTCCACTGACGGGATGAAGATCTCCTGGGAAAAGTACCGCTGGGTCTTGATCCTGCCGGACCAGGAGGAGCCCGTCCTGCACCTGTATGCGGAGGGCCGCGACGAAGAGGACTGCCGCGGGATACTTGACCGGTACGAGGCCGAGATAAAGAAATCCTCGCTGTGACCGGTATATTTTCTGAGGTTTCTCCGGACAGGAGGTAGCGTGGGCACCGATATCGCCTTCGGGACAGACGGATGGCGGTCGACGGTAACTGATGATTTCAACGACGCCAACGTGGCTACGGTAGCCCGGGCCATAGCGAACTTCCTCCACAATGAAGGGATCGCGCACAAGGGATGTGTCATCGGCTATGATACAAGGCCCCATTCCGAGCCTTTCGCTGATGTAGTCGCCAACGTACTCGTAATAAACGGTATCAACGCGCTGAAGATGGATACTTTTTGCCCTACCCCCCAGACCGCGTTCGCGGTCA
The DNA here is from genome assembly GCA_016649525.1 of Actinomycetota bacterium. Classification (GTDB taxonomy): domain Bacteria; phylum Actinomycetota; class Geothermincolia; order Fen-727; family Anoxymicrobiaceae; genus JAENXM01. The sequence goes on along the minus strand of JAENXM010000022.1, from coordinate 1,198 downwards.
AGAACGAAAAGACCGCCGGCGCGATAATGCTGACGGCGAGCCACAACCCGCCCGAGTACAACGGCATAAAGTTCATACCGCATTACGCGGGACCCGCAACAGTTGACATAACCTCCAAGATAGAAAGGGAGATGCGAAGACTTTCCGGGACAGAAGCTGAACCGGGCCCCAGAAGCCGGGAAGCAGATATCAAAGACCTGGACGTCAGCACTCCGTATATCGATCAACTGATCGGGCTGATCGACGTCTCTGTGATCGAGAAGTCTGGTATCAAAGTGCTCTTTGACGCTATGTACGGCGCGGGACAGAACGTCTTCGCAAGAGCGCTGGAGAGGACCCACTGCGCTGTGGTCCCACTTCATTGCTCCGTCAGCCCCGATTTCGGCGGTCTGCTGCCCGAGCCCATAGAGCCTAACCTCGTCGAATGCCGAAGCGCGGTCCTGGAGAGCGGAGCGGATATAGGAGTCGCTCTCGATGGTGACGCCGACCGCTTCGGGGTCATGGATTCAAAAGGGGTTTACCTGAGCCCGAACAGGGCTCTTACTTTGATACTGTGGTACCTGATCACGCACAGACCTGAGAAGGGCGCTGTTGCAAGGACAGTGGCGACCACCCACATGCTCGACACCATCGCGGATCAAAACGGATGCCGTGTGTTCGAAACGCCGGTCGGCTTCAAGTACATAGGAGAGCTGATGCGGGAGGAAAAGATAATACTGGGGTGTGAAGAGAGCGGCGGCATGAGCATTGCGGGACACATACCTGAAAAAGACGGACTGGTGGCCGGACTCATACTCATCGAGATCGCTTCGCGACTCGGAAAGCCTCTTTCCGACCTGCTAGATGACGTATACACGGAGTACGGCCCCTGCTATGACGAGAGAATAGACGTCCCCATCCCTGATGACCGGAAAAAGGCTCTCCTCGAGTCCCTTCGAGAAAATCCTCCCGTTAGTATCGGTGACGTGGAGGTCGTGAAGACGGACCTGCGTGACGGGGTGAAGGTCGTAACGAAAGCCCAGACCTGGCTCCTTGTGCGGGCGTCAGGCACCGAGCCTCTTGTTCGTCTCTACGTCGAGGCCCGCAGCAGGGAGGCCTTCGACAAGGCCCGGGCTTCAGCGGTTAGAATAGTGGATGGGAAAAAGCCCTAGTCAACCGGGGAAGTGTCTGTCATGGAATACTTGAAGATGTGCTGCGT
>JAENXM010000161.1 GCA_016649525.1 Actinomycetota bacterium | reverse complement strand
GGAAGGTCGACGTCCCCGCGGGCACGACCCCGGTCGTGTTCAGCTTCGACGACTCGACCGAAGGCCAGTTCAGGTACCTGAAGGAGGGCGGCAAGACGGTACTGGACCCGGAGTGCGGGCTCGGGATGATGAGTGATTTCTACAAGAAACACTCGGACTTCGGGTATACGGCGATTTTCAATTTCCTCCCCGACCTCTTCGACCAGCCCAAGTACGTCAAGCAGAAAGTGAACTACCTCTATAACCAGGGTTTCGAGTTGGGCAACCACACCACGACACATCCATCCCTCGGACTGGTGAGCGACGAGGAGGTACAGAAGGAGGTAGCCGGGCCCGTCAAGCAGATGAAGCGCATCAACCCGAAGGTCAAGCTCGACGTGCTGTGCCTCCCCCACGGCTCTGAACCTGAGAACAAGGAACTCATGTACGACGGCTCCTACGAGGGTACGAAGTACCACAACGACTGGGCGCTGCTGGTCGGCTCGGAGCCTTTCTACCCCATGTATCAATACAAGAACCCGGGGAAGGTCATACCCCGGATACAGGTGATGAACTACAATCCCACGAGCGGATTCGGCGCCGAAGGTTCCGACTACTGGCTCAGGTACTTCGACAAGCACCCGGAACTCAGGTTCATAAGCGACGGCGACCCTGCAACGATATGCGCGCCGGCCTACATGGAGAACCGCCTGCTCCCGGGCAAGCTGCCGTCCGGCGTGAGCTTCCTTGGATACTGATACCTTGCATACCACCCCGAAAAACCGGAGTTAGAAGATGGCAAGAAAGCGCATATTCTCGGAAAGGAGAGGGACCGGCGAGGCGTTCTGGGGCGGAAAGCGGCGTTCGCTATCGTTCCCGGAGCTGGACGAGGTAGCGAGCCCGGAGGACAGGTTCGCGAAAAGGGCCAGAAAGCCGGCTCCCGGTCCCGTCCAGAGACGCCTGAGCAGGGTCAAGGGTATCCACCTGCTGATCCTGCTTGTCTGCGCCGGCGTGGTGGCCTTCCTCATCTATTTCTTGGTCGCCATGCTCCCCTCACCGATCGGGGCCCTCGGTCCCGCTCCGGGAAGCTTCCTCAACAACCCGAACGTGGACGTGAGAGCCACACTCAAGGAAGAACTGAAACCCGGTGAGCTGACATTCGAGGTGGACGGCCAGGACCTGACGCCGAAGACGAGCCTCGAGAACAAGGTGATCACCTGCAGGCTCGTACTCGCGGACGGATCCCACAAGGCAAGCGTCACCCTCAAGGGCGGGGGCATCATGGGGAAACGAAGCGCCACATGGTCCTTCACGGTAGACACAGCTCCTCCCAAGCTCGTCATCACCAAGAAGAAGATCAGCGAGGAGAAGGGCACGGACCGTGTGAACATCAGCTTCACCGGGGAGACCGATAGGAGGACGGTAGTCAAGGTCAGCGACAGAGAAATGCCGGTCAGCACGAAGGGAAGGTTCTCGGGCTCCGCGGCGGCCACCCGCGATAAGAGCCTGCAGATAACGGCAACCGACAAGGCCGGCAATCAATCGAACGCCTTCATCGTCACGCAGAAGCCTCCGTCCGCGAAGGGCGCGCACGTCTCCGTTTTCATAGCGGGCAGCTCCCCCGACATGGACAAGATGATCGGCCTTGTCGAGCGTACCGAGCTGAACGCGTTGGAGGTAGACCTCAAGGACGAGTACGGGCAGATAGCCTTTGACATAGACAACGAGCTCGCCCAGAAGATCGGAAGCGCGAAAGATATTGTCGAGCTAGACGGCACCGTGGACAAGATGCGCTATCGAGATGTCTACTCCATCTGCCGCATCGTGGTGTTCAAGGACCCGATACTCGCGGACGGGCGCCCGGGCCTCGCGGTCCAAGACAAGTACGGCGGACCCTGGAGCGAGGGAGTCTGGGTCGACCCGTATTCCAAGGAGGTATGGGACTACAACCTGGCCGTCGCGGAGGCGGCCGCGAAGGCGGGTTTCAACGAGGTCCAGTTCGACTATGTGAGGTTCCCCTCTGACGGCAATACGTCCACCGCCCTGTACCCGAACCAGGACGGCCGAACCCCGGGCGAGGTCGTAAACGGGTTCCTTAGCTACGCTGGGGAGAAGCTGGCACCCTACAACGTCTTTGTATCGGCCGACCTTTTCGGCCTCACGGCAAGCAAGCAGGGAGAGATGGGAATAGGCCAGAAGGTCGAGGAGATATCGAGACGCTTGGACTTTATTTCCCCGATGGTCTACCCGTCGCACTACAACGCCGGCGAGTACAAGATCAAGAGCCCCGAGCACAACCCGCACGACATCGTGTATGCGTCGCTCGAGGACTTCAAGAATGTCATGAAGGGCACGCCGGCGAAGCTGCGGCCGTGGCTGCAGGACTTCAGCCTCGCGGTTACGTACACACCCGACATGGTTCGCAGGCAGATCAACGCTGTGGAGGAACTGGGGATCGACGAGTGGCTACTGTGGGACCCCGAGTGCACCTATTCGGAGAGCGCGCTGAAACCTGCGGGGAAGTGAGATTCCGGGCCAAACCCCTTGAAATCTACTGCCAGCGCTTGAGGGTACTCATCTTCTTTTCAGCCAGGCTCTCGGCCTCCTCGCGGGACCTGCCCGTCATCTCCTGAACGGTATCCGCTATCTTCACCTTCACCTCTTCTTTCGTGCTGGTGAACTCCCCGTGCACCATGCAGTAATGGCAGAAATCCCCCTGCTCGCTGCCCTCCGGGTAATCCTCTTCGCTCATCGGCATTCCACACGACTGACAGACGTGTTCCGTCTCGGCCATGTTCCTCATCCCCCTTCTCGCTTTTTACCAGATACTACAACTTCTTCATAATTTATCTATGTTCGAACGAGACGCAGTCTTGTTAAATATCATTGTAGTTAACACGTCACGCAAATAGTGTTTTACCTGAAACATTGTGCTCAAAAACTTGGAGCAGGAGAATGAAATCGGAACCGGAAAGTGAGTTCCGCTTCGGGAAAGGAAGCGATCCAACTCCCGAGGCGCTCCTGCGTGTGGTCGAACGCCGGGACTTCGTGAAGAAAGCCGGGCGGGTCACGGGCGGACTGGTCCTGGCCGCCGGCCTGGGTTCACTTGCCTCCTGCGTAAGGAAGGCGGCACCGGTTGTGAACCGGGTAAAGCCTCGAACATCCGCGGCGGTGCCTCCGCCCGCGGGCCAGGCCGATTTCGCCGTGGCGACGGGTCCGAACGCTGAGGAGATAACCCGCAAGGCCGTAGACGCCCTTGGTGGCATCGGACGGTTCGTCAAGCAGGGGAACGTGGTCTTGATAAAGCCCAACGCTTCTTTCCTGGACGGCCCGGAAGCCGGTACGAGCACCCACCCCGACGTTGTGGGACAGGTTGTGGCGATGTGCCGCGAAGCAGGGGCGAAGCGCGTCATAGTCATGGACCACTGCCTGAGGGGAGCCCCGACGGCCTGCTTCAGCGCAAATGGTATCGGTGACGCCGTCAGACGAAACGGCGGTGAGATAATCGCTTACGGTTCGGGGGACAGTGGCCATGCCGTTGAGACCGCCGTGCTGTCGGGGGTGGTCCTGAAAAGTACGGACATTTACCCCGAGGTGCTCTCCGCGGATGTAGTCATCACGGTCCCGAAGGCAAAGCACCACGGTAGCGCCGGCCTTTCTCTGGGGATGAAGAACTTCATAGGGGTGACCGGCCACATGTCGAATATCCACAACGTCGACCTGCACCAGGGGATAGCCGACCTCAACACACTGGTAAAGCCGGACCTCTCGATCATCGACGCGTCAATCATACTGTTGGACAACGGGCCCGGAGGACCCGGTCCTACCAGGGCCGCGAACACGGTCATCGCCAGCCCCGACGTAGTGGCGGCCGACAGTTATGCCTGCACGCTCTTCGGGCTCACCGCCCAGGACGTCCCCTACATCGTCTGCGGAAACCGGGCCGGTCTAGGTGAGGTCGACTACAACAAGCTGAAGATAGCGAGGGTCTGAGGTGGCTTCCGGCGGAAGGGCTCGCGGGCGCAGCTGGCTCTCAATAACCCGGCGGGTCGTACAGTTTGCGTTCCTTGCTTTCTTCATCTTCCTCGCGTTCAGGGCAGCGTACCCGCCGATATCCGCGCCGCCGTCCAACTTCCTTTTGAGGTTCGACCCTCTCGCGGGTTTCTTCTCGCTGCTCGTGGCAAGGAGCGCGTCCGTTTTCGCGCGCTACTGGCCGGCATGGGTACTTCTCGGCCTCACTCTGCTCGGAAGCCGTTTCTTCTGCGGCTGGATATGCCCGCTGGGGACATGCTTCGACGCTGTCGGAGCCCTCAAGCCGAAGGCCCTGAAGTACTACAGGCCGGGCGGCAGGGAGATGAAAAAGCTGCTCGCAGACAGCAGGGACGGAACGCTTCCCCGGCGCTTCAGGGTAAAGTATGTGCTGCTAGCGCTTGTCCTCCTGCTGGCCCTTCTCGGCGTGAACCTGCTCTACTTCGGAAGCCCGCTCGTGGTGATGAACCTGAGCGTGTATTACGTCCTGCT
>JAENXM010000289.1 GCA_016649525.1 Actinomycetota bacterium | reverse complement strand
ATAAGAATCGAGCTTGGCGAGCCCCCCGTCGTAATCAGAATAGAGTTGCTGGTATTCCGATGGGACGTTCACGTCGGAACTGCTATATCCTTTGACCTCAATGGTCTTTGTATGCGGGTTGGGACGGCTGAGCAGCGCGACCATGACCGCCAGGACAGTTATGACACAGGCTACTGCGACGGCAATCAACGTGTAGAAAAGAACTCTTCTGCGACCAGAATCTCGCATGTTGAGTTATATTCTATCCGACGGTAATGCTCGGGCAAAGGAGCCCGCAGATTGTAGCATCCCGGAACCCCTGTTAACATCGTTACATGGTTGCCGAGCATCCTACTATATGAAACACGACAAGCTGGACTGCCACATCCATATCCTGCCTCCCGCCAGGATAGGCGGGCTTGTGCGCTGGATAAAGAAGTCCTTTCCCGGGCACCCTTCGCGCGAGGACACGACGCCGGAGGAAATCCTCGAGGACCTTCGCGATTGCGGCGTTGGAACGGTATTCAACCTGGTCTTCCCGCTCAAAGAGGAAGAAACCGAATCGCTGAACGAGTTCAACAGGGAGTTTGCGGCTTCGCACGAAGGGATCGTCCCCTTCGGCTCCCTCCACATCGAAACACCGGGGAAGGATGAGGTCGTTGAGCGCTGTATCACCGAGCTCGGCCTAGCGGGTATCAAGCTGCACCCTTACGCCCAGGGGTTCGAGGTTTTTTCCCCGGCGTTCGAGCCCGTGTTCCGCAAGCTCAACGAGCTCAAGCGTCCTTTCATAGTACACACCGGCTTTGACATCTTCTACGGCAAAACGCAGGACCTCGAGTACCTCGGCGGCATACTCGACAGGTACCCGGACATGCCGGTCGTGCTAGTGCACTCGCTCTTCCCGAGGTTCGAGCTGGCACTGAGCCTGCTGGAGCGGTACGGGTCCCTCTACCTCGACATGACGAACGTAATCGCCTGCATAAAATACTACCTGGACGACCCGGGGTTCTGGGCGTCACAGGCCGGCTTCGAGGATGTCGCGGGTAGCCTTGATTACTTCTACCGCCTTCTGGACGGTTTCAGCGACAGGATAATGTTCGGGACGGACCATCCCGCCGGGATGGGTTCTCCCCGCACGATCTACTACGACTTTGCGAGCTTCGATTTCAGCGAGGAAATCAGCGTAAACCTGCTGGGAGGAACGGCGCGAAGATTCCTAGAGCTCCACTGCGGATACTGAGACCTGGTCGCGCAGGCGATTATCACCGCGCGAAGCGCGAAGAACCGTCTGATGCTACAGGCTCGGCTCCAGGAACCGGAGTGACCACCCGATGGGAGTGTAGAATGGAGCCTTTCCGTCGAGTGCCTCCCCCACCGCGCCGGCAGCCTCCTCCGAGAAAGCGTCCAGCATCCGGTCCCCCGCCTCGGGCGAAGCGGCGCGCGGCTCCCCGATGTAGGTGGGTGGGTCCTTCTCGGTCACCCAGCAAAGCATGACCCCGATGTATCCGACGTCTTCTCCCATCTCGTGCAACCCGAGGGCCTTCAGGGCGCGCCCGACCGTTCCGAGGAGCAGGCTCGGCCAGCGGCGCCGGTTTATGGCCGTACGCTCTAGCTCTTTCCATTTCGGGCTCACCTTACCTGGATAGGCGCAGAGCATCAGGGAGGTCTCGTTCAGGCCACCGTGGCAGTCGTCCGTGTCCCCGCAGGCTCCAGGCCCCGCGCCGAGGTGCTCGAGCAGTTCCGGGTCATTTTCAACCATCCTGCGGTAGAAGTGCAGGAACGGCGCGATGATATGAAAGTCGCGGCGCTCGAAAAGGCGCTTCACCGCCTTCGCGGTCGCTATCTGGTGGCGGGGCCCACCGTGGTTGTCCACCACCAGCAGGTACCGGAAGCCTCGGTCGGCAAGGAAGCCCGCTGTCGACTTAAGCATGTAGCTGAGCGCCTTGCTGTTTACCTCGAGGGATCCGGGTATGGTGTCGCTGCCCATGTAATAGGAGGGGAAAAATACGAAGTCGAGCTCGGGCCGCCGCTCGTGGAGCTTCGCAATGGCACGGTCCCTGACTTCCTCCGCCACCTGGACGTCCGTCCCCAGGGGGAGATGCGGGCCGTGTACCTCGAGCGGGCTCATGACGAGCACAAACAGCGTGTTCTCACTGTCGAGCGAGTCCAGTTCCGGACTGCTCAGTTCTGCCAGCTCTATCACCCTGCCGCTCATGTCGACAGTATATCACCTCCCCGGCGTCGTGTGCCGGGCGACAACCCCTGACCGCCTGCAGGAGAAATCACGGACGCTCGGAACGGCTTGATATCTCCCTTGCCCTCCGCCTGCGCTCGCCGCTGTGCCTGTACCATGTCCTCCCCATGGCTTCCACCAGCCTGAAAAGGTTCAATACCGCGGGTTCCTTCCT
>JAENXM010000111.1 GCA_016649525.1 Actinomycetota bacterium | reverse complement strand
TTCAGAACTACGGCTGCGGAGGTGTCTCCGTGGTAATGCACTGTCCGGAATGCGGGGCCGAGAACCCCGACGGTTCGGAATACTGCAGCCTATGCCTTACGAGCCTCGGTTTCGAGAGTGCAGAGTTCCCGACCGCTGAGGCTCATGAGTTGATATCCATGCCAGGGTATCCCTCCAGCTTTGCGGGTGCGGAGACAAGCAGGGAACCAGATTCTTCTGGTGCAGGGGTGCCCTCCGATTACAGCTCGCCGGGTGATTGGACGGACGCGCATTCGTGGGAGGATGAGGCGGACGTTAAGGCTGCACACACTAAGGTTCTTAACTGGCGTAAAGGCATACTCTCATGTGTTTACGCATCGGTTGTCGCTGGTGCCGCGACGTTGGGGCTCGAGTTCATACTCGGCCTCATCGTATTGAATGACATCTTGTCGGGAAATATCTCCACTGACTATACATAGATATTCATCGTAATGCTCATACCCGTATGCATATGCACCGTCTATGTGGGATACCGCTCCCGGAGTTACGGGTGGGCGCTGGGGATGATAACGGCAGTATTGTGGGCGGTTGTTACCAAGCCACTGTTCAATCTCCTGTTTCTATGGATTATGGACGCGCATCGTATCGCATCGCCCTTCGTCTGGGACAGGGCATTGCTCGACCTCGGTGTAGCCCTTCCTCTTGGAGCGCTGCTCGGCTGGCTCGGCGAAAAACGAATGAGCGGGATCACAATTAGGACTTGAACCCGATTAACCATCAGGGTTTTCACTTAATCCGGTATACTGATATCATTTACAGGCATGCAGTAGCTCCACGGAGGTCGTCATGAATGCCACACTGCCGGTGTTATCAGGAATAGTAGTAGTTGCAGCATTGCCGAAATGGTCCAGCAGCTGGACCTGCGTCATGTTCGGCGCTCTAGTGCTTGCGATTATCATGGGGACCTGGGCGGGTGCGGTGGCAGGCGGCAAAGGGAGAAGCATGCAAAAGTGGTTCTTGTTCGGTTTTTTTGTTCCCTTCATTGGATTGATTGTTGCCTACATCGTGAAGCCGGTCACCCCTGAGAAGAAACAGGCTAAGGATAATAGCAAGAACCAGCCATAGCTGTTCTTAACAGGAATGAGAAAATCCGCGAAACTCACTGAATCACTACTTAACGTTGGGTTAATGCGGTCTGACCATGAATCAGTATAAGTCACAGGTGATTGGCGTCCCCAACGTTCCGCAAAGGATACACAACACTAACTTCACGTTGGGGCTCCTGGTGCCGAAGGCCGGACTCGAACCGGCACGGGGTTCACGCCCCACTGGTGTTTGAGACCAGCGCGTCTACCAATTCCGCCACTCCGGCACTTTCTTGGGATATTATAGCAATAACTTCACGACCCACAATGAGTCTCAGGCGTGACGGTGGGTAAGTACAAGAAGAGCTAATCTAGAAAGAAGGAAGGATGGCGCGTTGAAAAAGCGCAAGGTGCTTCTTTTGGACGGGCACAGCCTCGCGTACAGAGCGTTTTTCGCCCTGCCCGATACTATGACGACTACCGGAGGCCAGCCGACAAACGCCGTCTACGGGTTCATGAGCATGCTCCTCAAAGTTGTCGATGAAGAGAAGCCCGATGCCGTTGTGGTGGCATTCGACGGGCCTCGGAGTGAGTTGAAGCGCACCAAGGAGTACCCGGAATACAAGGCTCAAAGGCCGACCATGCCCGACGAGCTCAGGTCGCAGATCGAGATGATCGACCATTTACTTGAGTCCATGAAAATACCAACGATCACCGCAACCGGATTCGAAGCTGACGATATCCTAGGGACCCTGGCGAACAAGGTCGCGGGTGATGGAGACGAAGCCGTCGTGATAACGGGTGATAAAGACACGCTTCAACTCGTGGACAAAGGCATCAGGGTATTGATGACCGGAAAGGGTATAACAGAGACCGAGTCGTTCGATCCCGGAAAGGTCAAGAAGAAGTACGGGATCCCCCCTGAAAAAATACCCGACCTTGTAGGTCTCAAGGGCGACAGCTCCGACAATATCCCGGGTGTTCCGGGAATCGGCGAGAAGGGAGCATCCAAGCTTATAAGCGAGTTCGGGTCCCTCGAGGAGCTTTACGAGCACCTTGAAGAGATATCCGGGGCAAAAAGAAAGCAGGCTCTTGAGGAGAACCGCGAGACAGCTTTTCTTTCGAAGGCGCTTGCGACCATCGACAAAGACGTTCCGGTTGAGCTCAATACGGGCAAGGTCGAGTTCGGGGATTGGGACCAGAAAGAGGTACTCGAATACCTGTCGGCCCTGGAGTTCAAGACGCTTGCAAGGCGTTTTCTCGAGATGTTCGGCAGACCTTCGGATATGGGTTTACTAGCGGATGTTCCAGGGCTCCCATACACGGTTGTCGATGCTGATGACAGCGAGGCGGTAAAGAAGTTCGTCGCGGAGGTTGAGTCGGGGGGACAGGTCGCAGTGGCATCGCAGCTAGAGGGTGAGGGTTACTGCAACGTCGAACTCAAGGTGCTGGCTCTAGCCAGTGCCGATAAAGTACTTATCGTGGATTTCAAGGGGAAGCTCACCGGAAGTCCGGCGTCCGATGCGATCAAGCGGGTCTTAGGGTCATCTGTCCAGAAGCTCTTTCACGACTCGAAGCTCACCTGTGAGGCCATCGATAAGGCGGGCCTGGACCTTGGTGAAGTTTCTTTCGATTCGGGAATCGCCGCTTACCTTGAGAACCCTTCGCTGGGCACGTATTACCTGTGGGACCTTTGGGAGAAGAACGTCGGGAAGAACATCAGTATCGCTGGAAAGACGCTCGAGGTAACAGAGCAGGATTCTCTGCTGCCCGAAGAAGGGGATGAAGGTGGCATCAAGCTGGCTACCGATGCAGCTCGGGTCTTCCATCTCAAAGAGCGCCTGGCAGAAAAGCTCACAAATCTTGACATGGCACGTCTTTTCGAGGATATCGAGATGCCGCTTATGATTGTACTGAAGGACATGGAGGAGACGGGAGTCGCTCTGGATGCGAGCGTTATCGAGGTGCTTAAGAAAGAAGTAGAGCGTACGATGGATGGTCTGGAGCACGAGATATACAGGCTGGCGGGCCGGGAGTTCAACATCGGCTCCACGAAGCAGCTGGCCCGGATCCTATTTGAGGAAATGGATATACAACCCTTGAAAAGGACCAAGACCGGGTACTCGACGGACTCATCGGTGCTCGAGGCGCTGAAGAAGGAACACACGATCGCGGAGAAGCTTATCGAGTACCGAGAGCATGCCAAGCTGAAGTCGACATACCTCGACGTACTGCCAGCACTGATCTGCCCGGCCACGGGAAGAATACACTGCTCTTTCAACCAGACGGCGACCGCGACAGGAAGGATCTCGTCGAGTAGCCCGAACCTGCAGAACATCCCAGTTCGCACCGAGATGGGTCACAGGATAAGAGCAGCGTTCGTGCCTGGCGGAAAGGGGGACAAGATGCTTGTCGCCGATTACTCGCAGATTGAACTGAGGGTGCTTGCGCACATGTCCGGCGACGAACTCCTTCTCGATGCTTTCGCGAGTGATGAGGATATACACACCGAGACGGCAGCAAAGATCTTCGGCGTGAAGCCCGATGACGTAACTCAGGCGCAACGTCGTATGGCCAAGGTGGTGAACTTCGGGGTCGTTTACGGGATGGGATATTACGGACTGTCCTCTCGGCTCGGTATCACCATGGAGGAGGCCACGGACTTTATAGACACCTATTTCGAACAGTACAGGGGGGTGGAGAGGTACAGAAAGAAATGCGTGGAGCAGGCCGCGAGACTGGGCTACTCTGAGACGCTTCTGGGGCGAAGGCGATATATTCAACAGCTTTCCAGCGCTAACCGCCAGACGAGGGAGCTCGGGGAGAGGCTGGCCATAAACACCCCCCTTCAGGGCACCGCCGCCGACATAATCAAGAAGGCGATGGTGGATGTTGAAGCGGCTCTTCGCAGGGAGAGGATGAAAAGCCGAATGACGCTTCAGGTGCACGACGAGCTGATATTCGAAGTGCCGCCCGGAGAAGTAGAGAAGCTCGCTGAGCTGGTAAAGAGCCATATGTCGGGCGTCTTCAAACTAGAGGTCCCGCTTAAGGTTGATATCGGAATACACGAGAACTGGGGGCAGGCAAAGTAGGGGCCGCCCTCCGTACGCTTTTACATCGCCTCCCGCCTCCCTGACAGCCCATCCTCAAAGGCTCGGCGGCAGGTTTTAACTTGCGGCGCCATAACGTATGTGCTATTCATTACTTCGTACATGTCAACAACTGGAGGGAAATTCGTGATGCAAGAAGAGTCGGAAGAGACGAGAGAATTGGAAGAGGAAGGAAGCATTGTAAGCGACGAGGCAGCGAGAGAGTCACTGGCCAGCCTGGGGTTGAGTCCCGAAGAAGGACAAACGGTGCCTGATTATGATGGCACCATCAAGATATTCAACGAGGGCGACATCGTGACCGGGACCGTCGTGAAGGTCGACAAGGACGAGGTTCTTCTGGACATCGGTTACAAATCCGAAGGGGTGATACCCGCACGGGAGCTTTCCATAAGGTACGACGTAAAGCCTTCTGAGATCATTTCCGAGGGAGAGGAGATCGAGGCACTGGTCCTCCAGAAGGAGGATAAGGAGGGACGCCTGATCCTCTCGAAAAAGAGGGCGCAGTACGAGCGGGCATGGGGCAACATCGAGCGAATCAAGGATGAGGAAGGGATGGTCGAGGGTGAGGTGATCGAGGTCGTCAAGGGCGGTCTGATCCTGGACATCGGGCTGCGGGGCTTCCTTCCCGCCTCACTTGTGGAGATGCGCCGTGTCAAGGACCTGGGCCAGTTTCTTGGGCAGAAGCTCGAGGCGAAGATCATAGAGCTGGACAAGAACCGGAACAACGTTGTCCTATCACGGAGGGCTCTCCTGGAGAAGCAGCAGTCAACCGAGCGAAAGGAGTTCCTGGAGAAGCTAGAGAAGGGCACCAAAATGACCGGGACCGTCAGCAGTATCGTGAATTTCGGCGCGTTCGTCGACCTGGGAGGGGTTGACGGCCTGATCCATATATCGGAGCTCTCATGGAGCCATGTTGACCACCCGTCGGAAGTACTCTCTGTCGGAATCGAGGTCCATGTAGAGATCCTCGATGTCGACCTCGAAAGGGAGAGGGTTTCGCTAAGCATGAAGAAGGCCCAGGAGGACCCATGGGAGAAGCTGAGCAAGGAAAAACCGGCCGGATCAACGGTCCAGGGTAAAGTCACCAAGCTTGTGCCCTTCGGGGCGTTCGTCGAGCTGACCCCAGGGGTGGAGGGCCTTGTGCACATCTCGGAGCTCGCGTGGGAGCATATCGAGTTCCCCGAGGAAGTGGTGTCTGTAGGTGACGAGGTCGAGGCGAAGATCATAGACATAGACCTCGACAGGCGCAGGATCAGTCTCAGCATCAAGCAGCTTACGGGTCCTGGTGAAGTGGAAGACGAGGAACTGGAGGAAGCGGCTGTTTCCGAACCGGAGCTTGTGGAAGCGAAGGAGTTCGAGGCGCAGCTCACGGAGGCTGAAGCAGGTGAGGTGGAGAAAGAGGTTCCCGCCACGGCTGAGATCGCTTCCGATGCTGCCGAGATAGCGGCAGAGGTAAACCTGATTGAGGCCGAGGTCACGTCCACCGAATTCAAACCGGCGGAGGCCGAGCCCCAGGCAGAACACGAGGATAAAATAGAGGAACCTCCCGCTGAAGCTGAAGTGGAAGCGGAAAAAGAGGTTCCTACGGCTGAAGCAGAAGAAGCGCCGGCTCCTGTTGAAGCGGAAGTAGAAAAAGAGGAAGAGGTTATTATCGAGGAAGTGCAGGCTGAAGAAGGCCCGCCGGCAACACCCGCGGATGAAGAGGCGGCTGCGGAGGAACAGGTAGAACCGACAGGCGAGCCCGGCTCGCTCGAATCTATACTCGCTGAGATGAAGAGGAGGGGTCAGAAGAC
>JAENXM010000156.1 GCA_016649525.1 Actinomycetota bacterium | reverse complement strand
GAGGCTGGATAACAGCCGGTTTCTGAAAATACGTCTATTCGATTATCAGATACCCGGCCTGCCGCGGTTCAGTTGATGCGCTCCCGCATGTCCAGGTCCGAATAAGCGACGATGCCGCTGTCTCCCATCATGCGAAGGAAATCCATGGGGTCGAAGCATCCCTCGGGACCGTAGACGCCCCCCTGCTCCACAGTAAGCCGTTTTGCGGCCAGGAGCTGCGCGCCGATGGACAGGGCGATGCCTGTGGCTTCCCGCATGGTGCCGGTCCCGCAGATGGTAAGAGTGGCGGGGCTGCCGTCTTTCTCGCCGCTGACGTCAATGCGGAGCGCGCCTTCTGAAGGTGGGCCCTGCCTGGGGGGTGTTATCTTCATAAGCAACCTGGCCATCTTCTCGATCCTCCGCGGTGTGGAGAAGGCGCCGATACGCCCCAGTGCCACAACCGCCTCTGTCCCCTTGCCCATTCCCAGCATGATATTGACTTCTTCCAGCTCGGGCAGGTGCCGGGGCACGGTAACCGGTTCGCCGTGACCGATGTTCCATACCTTCAATCTACCGAACCGCGGGAACTCCACGGTGCGGTGCAGGCTTCCCGCGGGGAGCATGACCGTCACCCCGTCCCGGAAGACCGGGACCACTGTCCCGAAGATGAATAGGGTGTGCTGAGTCACCGCTTCGCCCTCTCCGGAATCCATGGGCATATAGACCAGGATGTCCGCCCGGCGGGCGCGGTCCAGTCGACCGGCCAGCAGGCGCACCGCTATGTTGGACATGCCCGGACTGACCCCGCACCCGGTCACTACGAAGCGGGCCCGGTTTCGGGCCGGCTCGTCGAACCGGATGATTGTGTCCTGAACCGCGGACCAGTCGTCGCATATGCTGATGTAGTCCACGCCCGCTTCCAGCGCCGCCCTCACGAGCTTTGTCTCGAAGAGGAAAAAGGGCCCCAGGGCCGAGGCCACCACGTCCTGGCCTTTCATGGCCTCGACCAGTCCGCGGTGGTCCCTCGCGTCCAGCGCCATGGCCGTTACTTCGGCCGGGGAGCCCGTAAGGCGCGATGCGAGCTCCTGCGCCGAGGACAGGTCACGGTCACCGATGGTCACCCTCTCCACGCCGGCCGCTTTCGCCAGGTCCTCCACTGTCTTAGAGCCCATATCGCCCGCCCCGCCCATAACCAGGATCTTCATGGCCGTCACACCCCTCTAGTCGTCACTGCCGGGTCGAGTACCTGTAATCCGAATTCTATCACCCGGCATCCTCTCGGTTCCCTGCTGGATGAGCGATACCCAGGACCCGTACAACGATTAACATACCGGTCCCTCCGGTTACCCGTTCAGCAGCGCGGGATCAGTACATGGAGGCCGCTATCTTCTCGAGTTCTTTCGTCCCGGCGGCCGGGTCCGGCTCGAAGATCTTCGGGTCGTCGACGGACAGACGGTACTCGAGGGCATCGTCCCACCATACGAGGTAAGGCATGTGGAATGACCGCGCGCCGGTGAGGGGGCGCTCTTCGACGACGATATCTCCCTTGTGCATCCAGAGGATGCCCTTGTGGCCGGCTATATCGACGGTTTCGGGCTTCTCATAGGTCTGCAGTCTGGGAGGCAGCTTGTTGATATAGTCCTGGTGCTCGGCGAGAGCCGTCTGGTAGTTGCTGGAACTGTCCCTGGGGGTCTCGCTGATGGTCAGCTCCATGTCATAGAAGAGATCGACGTACTTTATGTCCGCGGTGACCTTCACCACGGTTACGTGGTCGAGCTTCGCACCCATGGTGTACCCGGGGGTCCTTATCTCGAAGCCCGCCGCCCTCGACGCCGAGTTAAATTCCTTGAACTCCTCGACTATGGGATACCCTTTCTGGCCGGCAGGTGTGGTCCTCACCGGTTTCTCGGTCTCCTGCCCGCACCCGACCGGCACCATAAGCACGGCAACAGCCAGGATGACGGCCAGTACCGACGAGATTATCTTCGGGATCTTGGCAACTCCTCTTTCCATGCGGTTCCAATGAGAGACGATTGCACGAGAATTATACCAGAGCGTAAGTCCGGCATGAGCTTTATCATTGTCTTGGACCGTTAACTTCTATAATAAGATGGTATTCGCGCAGGAAGACCGACCGATACAGGCGGGCAGTTACTTGGAAGGCAAGACTGTCTTTAAGAAAAAGCGGCGCGCTCCGCACTGGGGCAGGATAGCCGGTGTGGCGGCGGCTCTCGTAATCCTTGTCGTGGCAGGTGTTGGGGTCGGCCTGTACATCAGTTCGAGATATTCGGAGAAGGCCTCCTACTCGATCGAGGTGTCCGACCGGGCGAAAGGCGACTACCAGTCGATGGTCGAGGATTTCAGGGAAGAGAACCCGAAGCTCAAGATGGTCGCCGGCGGCTCACCCGACCTCGTCATCGATACGCGGAAGCGGGCGAGCTACTCCTCCGCCCTGCTCCAGGCGGTCCCAGCGCTTGAGATGAAGGCCGGGGACAAGGAGGTAACGGTCGGCCGGAAAACGGACTACTATCTCCTCTTCAAGGACAACGACGGGTTCGTGAGAAGGCTGAGCGGCTACCTCAAAGAACCCATGCCCGAGATAACCCTGACCGCCTGCGGAGACATAATCACCGGCAGGCACGTGGCCGAGAGGATGGCGCAGCACGGAGTGTATTATCCGTTCGAGAAGGTGGCTCCTTACACGAAAGGGGCGGACATCATCTACGGCGTGCTGGAGTGCCCGCTCTCGGACAGGGTGAAGGCCCCCTACGCCGGGACGGAATTCCTGGCGCCCAGCAACACGATAGATGGAATCAAGCTCTGCGGCTTCAACGTCCTCGCACTCGCTAACAACCACAGCACCAACTTCGGCAGACAGGTCTTTACCGACACGTTGGACCTGTTGAAGTCCAGTAACATCAAATACGCGGGTGGAGGACTGGACTCGACGGAGGCGTTCAGCCCTGCGTTCATTGACGTTAAGGGGGTCAGGTTCGCCTTCCTCGACTACAACGCTATACCCGGGTCATTGAGCGCTGGCGCGAACCAGGCCGGTGTCGCCGACATCCACATGAAGCCGTGGTTCAGCGACGACCCGAAGGACCTCGAGCTCGTGAAGAACTCGGTGAGCGAGGCGCGGAAGAAGGCGGACGTGGTGGTGGTCGGCTTTCACTGGGGGAAAGAGGACGAGTACTTACCCGGCGAATCGATGAAGAACATGGCCCACAGCGCGTGCGACGCGGGCGCGGACCTGGTCATCGGCACCCACCCGCACACGGTAGAGACATTCGAGTACTACAACGGAAAGGTCATCGCCTACAGTCTGGGGAACTTCGTCTTCGACCAGATGTATATGACGCAGACGAGGGAAGGCGTGATAATGAAATGCAGGTTTTCCAGGGCCGACCTGACCAACGTAGAGCTGGTCCCCTACAAGATCTACGATTTCTGCCAGCCGAACGTCCTGACCGGCAGCTCCGGCCAGTATCTGGTAGACAACGTCCTCAAGCTATCGGGTTTTACAGACTGACATCTCCCACCGGGATTCCGGGGCTCGTTTGACTACGACCTGTTCGGCCGGAGGTTGCCTGCAGCGGGCCGGGGCCACGCGGGGCGGTTGGAATCCATGTCTGGGAACTCCGGAATTCTATCTTTTTGGCGGTCAGCCCTTACCCCGTTCACCACGGAGGTTGCGGAGCAGTCAGCACGACATGCATATAATAAAGAGAACAGGCAGGATCTTCTTGATCCGTTTCATCTGATGTCTCCTGACATCCCATTTAGGCGAATTATGCAGTTTACCTTGAGCAATGTCGGTCCCGCGCAGGTATCCAAACGTTTTCGATTAAGCCCAGTGCTGCGCTCTGCCCACCGCTTTCTTCCAACCGGCGTAGAGCGATTCCCTGGCCTCTGAAGCGATGTCGGGATTGAATTCTCTCTCGACGTGGTGGATCCGCAGTATGTCGTCGGGGAACTTCCAGTAGCCCGCAGCTATTCCCGCGAAATAAGCAGCGCCCAGGGCCGTCGCCTCGAGCATGCTGGGACGCTGCACCTTCGTGTCCAGGATGTCGGCGAGAAACTGCAGGAGGAAGTCGTTGCGGGAGGCCCCGCCGTCCGCTTTGATGTCCCTCACCTTTATCCCGGTGTCCTTTTCCATGGCCGCTACCACGTCTTTACATTGGTATGCTATCGACTCCAGCGTGGCCCGCACGACCTGGTCTTTGGTAGTCGCGCGGGTAAGCCCTATAACCGTGCCGCGTGCGTACGGGTCCCAGTACGGAGCCGAGAGGCCCGTGAAAGCGGGCACCACGTACACGCCGCCCGTGTCCTCGCAGCGGAACGAGCACTCCTCCGACTCCGCGGCTTCCTTTATTATCTCGAGGTTATCCCTGAGGAACTGTATGGAGGAGCCCGAGCTGGATATTATTCCCTCCATCATATAAGTGGTCTTTCCATTCATCTTCCAGGCTATCAGGGGCGTCAACTGATGGATGGAGGCCATCGGCTCCTCGCCGGTGTTCATGTCCACGAAGGTCCCGGTCCCGTTGGTGCACTTCACCCCCCCGGCCTCGAAGCAGGCCTCGCCGAAGAGGGCGGCCTGCTGGTC
>JAENXM010000035.1 GCA_016649525.1 Actinomycetota bacterium | reverse complement strand
AGATGTGTATAAGAGACAGAGGTCCTCCCTGTGCCGCCACGGCCCTGTGATCCGGCCCGGCCTTTCGTTCTGGAGTATGCCGCCGTAAATACATCGCCCCATGTTCTCGATGAAGTGGCCGTATATCATCGGGTCGATCTCACACTGCACCTGGGCCGCGTTAACCTTCACACTGCTCTTCATGTACGTACCTCCGGATTCCCTGCATTACATGTAGAGTTTCTTTCCCTCCTTGAGCAGGAGCCCGCCACCCACAAGCACCAGCTTCATGTCGTTGAGGATGATATCCATCGGGAACGAGATGTCGAGCTTCTTGTCGGCGGTGAGCTCCTCGATCCATGCCGCCCATTTTGCATACGAGAGACCCAGGTATATCAGAAGGCCCAACGACCGCTTCCAGCGTTCATAGTCGAGGAACGACTCCTCGACCAGTTCGGTGGACACCCTCCTGTATACCTCGACCGCCGAGAGGTGATGCATCCATGAGCTTGCCTCTGTTCCCGAGAAGTCATAGCTATCGTATTTCTGCCGGTAACTGTCGGCCAGTCTCTTGGATGCTGCACTGCAGAGCCCCGAGACCGCCACGGTGACAAGAGACCTCTCCCGGGCGAACGCTCCCTTACTGATAAGGTTGTGACCATCGCCACGCTCTGCAAGTACGGACCCCGCATCGACGTTGACGCCGCTTAGAGAAAGCTCACCGTGGGGAGACGTCTTGAGAAAATTAAGTTCCATGGATCGCGCTTCACAACCCGGGGTGTCCGTCTCAACCAGATAAGCGGTAAGTTCCTTTTTGCCTTTACCGGCTTCCCCCGAAGCCGCGAGCACGATGATCAAGTCGGCGACGGGACCGTCCGTCACGAAGATCTTCATTCCGTTCAGCGTATAGCCCGAATCGCTCTCATCCGCTCTTGTCTCTATGCCGGCCGGGTGCGCACCGGAACCCGGCTCAGACACTGCGGTCGCCCCGACCCAGCGTCCGGATGCGAGTAACGGCAGGTACCTCTCCTTCTGCTCTCGTGTGCCGAAATACTCGATCGATTTCATGCACAGGCTGAGGTGTGTTATCCAGGAGAGCGCGAGGCCGAGGTCGCAGCCGAGCCTGGTGAACTCCGAGACCGCCTCAGCCAGTCCCGCGGGAGTCCCACCTGAACCGCCGTAAGTCTCCGGGACGGTCATGCCCAGAAGGCCGATCTCCCCCATTCGCTCCCAGAGCTTCCGGGAGAACTCGCCGCTCCGGTAGCGATCCTCGAGCGTCGCGAAAACCTCATCGCGGGCGAGATCCTTTATCTGATCAAGTGGAGCTTCCAAAAGGATCACGCACCCTGTTCACCGGGGACATACATCATGCTATGCGCTCGCCGCAGAAGGGCGGCATCGAGGAATATGCTTCTTCGACCCTCACTACCCCGAACTCCAACCCCAGACTTCTCTCGAACCGGGTAAGTTCTCCTTTGAGCTGGTAGGTGAAAAGGTCAAGCGTCAGTACGTTGAGAGCAACCCTGCAGGGAACATCGAATCTCTTTATCCCCTCGTTGTAAGACGTGACCTTGAAGACCAGCGTCGAGGGGTTTTTGAAGTGGGTCGATAACAGCGGGAAGATGTTCGGATAACCGTCCTCGTCCATGAGGGTGATGACCTTGATGGACATTATGCTTTCGAACTTCCTGCGGACCGGGACCGGAACGTCTACTCCCCCCGGGGTGTCTGCCGCTTTTAGACTGCCCCTTGCGCGAATATCCGCGAAGTCGACGCCGACCTTCAGGAAAGATACTTTCGGTGTCAGGGGGAGCATCTCGCGTATGTCGATCGGGGCCACGTTGTGTATTCCCATGTATGCGTTATAACGGAAGAACTCTATGCTGTTGACGAGGTCTATGTAGGGGCCCGTGTCCAGCCATTCACCGACGTCGCCTTTGAAACCGGCCATCTCCAGCTTCGGCGTTATCGCCAGGCTTGCGACCCTGCCGTTCTCAGAAAGGTTCTTCTTCGTCTTGACCATCATGAAGTCCCCGAAGACGATCCTCCCCTCCTCGGTAGGGGTCTGGCTCACTATCAAGGCCACGTTGACCTCACCACCGGCCGATGCCGTGGCCAGGAATTTGGCGACCTCCCCCTGCTCGTATACGGCTCTCGCACCGTCCGTCAGTGCTATCCCCCCTGATGACACATGTGTACCTGTTATTCCGACCGCTGTCACTGTGCCTACCCCCTTCGCCGCTTGATGGTCATTTACTCCGGGTGGCTCCCGACCACTGGACGTTATGAACACCTGTATCACCGGCTGCCCTCGCCAGCAATCCCATTTCCGCGCTTGTCAGCAGTGGCTCTCCCTCGAGCTCCCAGACGAGGTCCAGCCTCCTGTATTTAGACCCGCATGTGTTGTTGAACGACAGGAGGTCGTACCGCTCGGCAGAAGCAAGCTCATCCCTTATGAAAACCGATATTTCCCGTATGTTCTCCTCGGAATTCGTGTACCCCGGTATCACGGGCGTTCTCACCCAAAGTGGTTTACCCGAACTTGAGATAAGGCGAGCGTTGTCCTGTATGGGACCCAGTTCGACCCCGGTGATCTCTCGGTGCAGCCCCTCGTCCATCGTCTTTAGGTCGAGAAGGACCATGTCCGAAAGCTCGAGCAGCCGGACGAGCGCTTCCTTTGAACTGTACCCGCACGTGTCCAGCGCCGTGTGGAAACCGGCCTCCCTGCACAGGGCCAGAAGCTCAGCGACAAACCGGGGCTGCATTGTCGGCTCGCCCCCGGAAACCGTTACGCCTCCTCCCGAGTTCTTGTAGAATACGTCGTCTCTCTTCACCTCGTCGAAGGCCTGGCGCGCGGTGTACTCCTTTCCCACCACCTCGATGGCACCAGCAGGGCAGGCTTCCTGGCACAGGCCGCAGACGTCACACCGACCCCGGTCTATTATCAGCCCCTCGGGTGTCAGGCGGAGTGCGTCCTTCGGACATGCGTCGATACAGTCCCGCGCTCCTATGCACCTGACATCGAACCACATTAGTTCAGGCTTCAGGGTCAGGCCTTCAGGATTATGGCACCACTTGCAACGCAACGGGCAGCCTTTCATGAAAACCGTTGTTCGGATCCCCGGGCCGTCCTCAATGGAGAAGCGCTGTATGTTGAAGGCTATGCCAGTCACATCTCCAGCCTTTAGAGCCTCAGGCTCAGAGCTTGTGTGACTCCCTGGCGATGATCTCATCCTGGATCTCCTTGCCCAGCATGACGAAATACGCGTTGTATCCGGTTACCCGGACCAGGAGATTCCTGTACTCGGCAGGTTTCTGTTGCGCCTGCCTGAGCGTCTCCGGGTCGATGACGTTTATCTGCAGCGCCGTACCACCGCTCTCACCGTATGCTCGAAGATAAGAGCAGAGCTTTTCGATGCGCTCCTCTCCGGAAAGAAGCGACGGGCTGAAAGATATCGTGTGCGAGTCGCCGTTCGGGGCGCTCTCCAACCCGATCTTACCAACGGAAAGCGCCACAGCGGTCGGCCCCTTACGGTCGGTCCCATCGACGGGGCACAGTCCGTTTGAGAGGAAGGTGCCCCTTCTGCGCCCGTCAGGCGTTGCCGCGGTCATCGGCCCGTAAGCGATCCAGTAGTTCCAGGATAGATATCCTCCCCTGTAGCGCCTGCCTGTCGGTGTCTTGTGCTTGAAGACCTCCTCTGTCCAGAAACTCGAAAGGTAGTGCGCGACCTCGTCAGCGTAATCGTCATCGTTACCGTACTTCGGAGCTTTGTTGACGAGCGTTTGTCTCAGCTTCTCGTGCCCCTCGAAGTTGTCCTCGATAGCTTTTATCAGTTCAGCCATCGAAACAGCCCGGTCCTCGTACACAAGCTTCTTTATGGCCGTCAGAGAATCGGCCGCAGTTGCGAACGCGACCCCCTCGACCGTCACGTAGTTGTGCTCTGCGCCCGCATTCGTAACATCACGCCCGGACTCGGCGCAACCTCGGACTAGCGCGGACAGATACGGTGTGGGCTCATACCGCGCACGTATGGAGTCTGTGAAATCGTAGAACTCTATAAACTTGAGAAGCATGGCTCGGAGCTGTGCCTCGAAAGCAACGCGGAAATCATCCCAGGCCTTGAAGCCCCGCGGGTCGCCCGTACGCGGTCCGCTCCTCTTCCCGGAGGCGAGGTCCTTGCCATCGAACAACGTCAGCTCGACCGCCTTCGCCAGGTTCACGTTGATGTCTACGGTCCCCGACCGGTCGTTCCCCTGTAGCGTGTTCTCGAGGCAGCCGACGGGCGCGTAGTCCCACAGATCCTCCTCGGGAAGTCCCTGCCATCTCAGTGCCTTTATGGATGTCTCGTCGAAGTTGATCAGGAAAGGCGAACCCTGTGACTTCGCGACCATCTCCGAGACCCGCTTGAGCAGTTCATCGGGTGTGTTCTTGTGTAGCCGCACGTTCGGCTTCGGCTCGAGAAGGTTGATATCATCTATGACGTCAAGAATCAGCCAGGTGAGTTCGTTGGAGGCATCCTCTCCCTCTGGGCCGTGACCCCCGATGGTGATCAGCTGTCCGTACCCGCTCGTTATACCTCGTATCCTGCCTACCCTGTAGATGAAATCGTAGGCATAGTTCGGCTTTATCCAGAAGCACTCGAGCAGTTCCTTCGCCTGCTCCCTTGTGATCCGTCCACCCCCGACATCGTTCTTGTAATACGGATACAGGTACTGGTCGATTCGCCCCGGCGAGAGTCCCGGCCCCGGATAGGACTCCTGTACCATGACAAGCAGGTGTATGAACCAGAGCGCCTGAAGCGCTTCCTGGAAAGTCTCCGGTGGCTCCCAGGGTACCTTTTCACAGACGCGCGCGATATCCAGCAGTTCCGCTCGCCGGCTCTCGTCCTCGCATTCGGAGGCAAGCCGCCGTGCCTCCTCCGCGTAGCGTGCCGCGAACTCGCGCGCCCCCTCGCAGGTGATTATCAACGCGCTCAGAAAATCCTTGTGATCCGTGTCACGCACTTCGGCCCTCAAGCGCTCGAAGTAAGCGACCAGCCCCTTCAAACCCTCTTTAAGTGCTCGTCTGTAATCGGGAATAAGATGACCGGGCGTGGCCCCGGCGTTCCCCAAGCCGTGTGAGTTGAGACTCTCGATCTCCTTCATCCATTTCTCTGTCACCTTCATCCATTCCCGGTTCTCTTTCTTGTTGTGCGCCCTAGAAAGGGCCGCGTTGAAATGGCCGCCGACTATCAGCTCTCCTTCGAGGATCTGCACCGGCAGGTATCTGGCTATCACCTCGCGGAAGAACGTCGCCACCCTGATCACGTGCGGTTTCTGCCAGAAATCGGACGGGAGTTCCACCTTTCTCGCTACCATCGGCAGGGTCTCCAGAAATGCCCTGTTGAAAGGAATCAGTTCCGGGACAACGCCCCACTGCGAGGGCGACCACATGGCGTCCCAGTCAGTCCCCGTGGTGAACGGTATCATCTCGTTCCTGAAATAATCTCGACTCTCGAGGTCAACATACTCTTTTCTCAGCCTCTTGACCCTTTGCGAGAGCTCCCGCGACGGGTTCCACAGCTGATCCGCCTGAATAACCGCAGCATCCTTCATCGTTGACCTCCGTTCCGAGACTTCTGGCATTTTGAGTTAATATACCACAACGGCCCCGAACCACATTGATATATATCTAGGCGCGCAGGCCCCGGGTTGTTGGGATTCTCCTTCCCTGATATCCTTACCCTCGGCCTCTAGTTATTCATTCTCTGAGCGGATCTGGGGAGGTTGAAAATGGACGAAAGAGATAGACCCTTCGTAATCACGCTTATATCCGGCCTTCTTGCTTTCACCGGTCTTGGCGCCGCGCTTTTCTGGATCCTGTTCTTCTCGGGAAAGATAGAAGCAACGGAGACGGAACAGGACGATGCCTTCGAGAAAGCGTTTCCTTTGGCGGACTCCTGGATGATTGCCTGCTCGCTCACCGCGGCACGAAACCTCCTGAAGATGAACCGTAAGGGATTCTTCACCGGGGCGGTAGCCGCTGGCGCGCTCATATTCCTCGGTTGCCTGGATATACTCTATTCTCTGGAGAACAAGAAGTACTGGCCCCTGAACTCTGACCGGGCGCAGATGCTCGTAATCCATCTCTGGACCGTCACACTCGGCACGGCGACGATCGCCATCCTATGGAAGAACCGCGATGCTTTTGGCGGGGATTGACCTGGGCAATAATTCTGAGACTATTTAGAAGCCCGAGAAATCGTCGGTTCTGGAGACAGTCCGCTTTTCCGGGGACACCAATTTTCCAGTGATCAGTGCGGCGACGGCCAAAACTACTAGGTAGGCGACGCATATAATCAGGAACAGCCACAGACCTCCGAACCATGTCGCCTTCTGACCGATCGCACCCGCAGATGCCCCGTTCACCCTGGATATGGCAGGCCCCCCGGTTTCCACTGCCGATTCATTCGATGAACTCGCGGGCTCAACCTCCGAACCTGTCGGCTCGCTGCCTGTCGGCTCGCTGCCCGCTTCTGCTTCTGCGCCCTCCGTACCTAGATCGTGAACGGGCTCGCCCTGGGTGTCCTCCCCCTCGAGCGGAGCCTTCACCCCCTTGGCGGTCAGGGGAAAATGCTTTCCGGAAAGCGCGGGCAGCACCATTGCGGTGGTCATAGCCGGCTGGGACTCGACCCCGCTCGAGTACCTGTAGTGGCCGTCTGGGGCCTGAAGGGAGTTGAGGAAACTGACGGGGTTTGCGCCCTCGAAGGTCCAGGAGGTTGACGCAGGATCATCCCCCGCAGCGTAGATCGCACGAACAACAGACGCAGTCAACTGTCCGTCCGTTGCCTTGGTCGTTCCCGCAAAACCACCGTCTGAGCTCATCTTTTCCCGTAGTAGCTTGAGAGCTTTCCTGATGATATCAGCATCGGCCTCCCCGGCAGCCACGAGCGCTTCAACGCCGAGCGCCGTCTGGCGCACTATATCTTTACTGGAATCAGCCCATCCACCATCTTCTCTTTGCTTTGACACCAGCCAGTTTGTGGACTTCGTGGGGACTTTCTCCCCCGCCGAAACCAGGGATATTATCCCCCAGCAGTGTTCGTCGAGGCTCTTTCCTATCTTCCCATCGTCACCGATATGCGCCTTGATAAGCGATAACAGGTTCTTACCGGATGCGTTGCGCGGATCGGTGCCGGCCTCGGAAAGGGCCAGGGCATAAAGCTCGAGGTCTGTCAGCGCTGTCGCCTCACTCGCGGCAGCGTTGACATATTCCACTGCGGCAGCACCGGCTTCGTACCAGTCGGCGGGGTCCGAGATCGAGGAGATCGAGGATAACCCGGCCAGTATAGTCCAGCCGGTCAGGATGCCGCTCGAGCTCTCGTCCGGCTCGGAGAGTCCGCCATCGGCATTCTGCCTCCCTTTCAGGTATGAGGCCGCCTCATTCACCCCCGCGTACGCAAGTCCCGATATGGGCATCGATAAAAGCGTGACCAACAAGGTTATTAAGATTGCAGATCGCAAAGAATTACGCATAATCCCATTGTAAAGCTTCGCACCGGCATTGACA
This sequence comes from Actinomycetota bacterium, assembly GCA_016649525.1. Lineage (GTDB taxonomy): Bacteria > Actinomycetota > Geothermincolia > Fen-727 > Anoxymicrobiaceae > JAENXM01. The sequence continues at coordinate 4,125 of JAENXM010000035.1, read as the reverse complement.
ATCGGCTCCATATTCTCCTTTTCTTTTTGGGCCCGAACATAAAGATATATACTCTTTCCGTTTACTATAACGAAACTGAAAGGTGAAAAGATGCCCGCCGGGGACACCACTGTCAAGAAGATATGGCCGTTCTTCCCGCTTATAATCGTTCCGGGGATCGTGCTCCTGCTCGCTCCTTCTACCGTCAAGAGCATCATGGAGTCCTTCAACTTCCGCGAGAGCCTGGGAGGCCTTCTGCAGGTCGCTTATTTCGCGGGAGGCACCGCAGGTATCCTTCTCATCACACACCTCATGCAGAGATGGACCGCGCGACAGATAATACTCTCCCAGGTCCTGCTGCTGTCGCTGTCACTCGCAGCCGCCGCAATATCCCCCTGGTATCCGATGCTTCTCTTTTTCTACCTGGTAGCCGGGTTCGCGAACGGCATACTCATAACGTATCCCGGGGTCTACGCAACGAGGGTCTGCGGAGACGAAAGCCACCGCGCCCAGAACCTGATCTACGGCTTCTTCGCGCTGGGCGTCGTAACTAGCCCCCTGCTCGCCAAGCTCCTGATCGACAACCTTCATTCCTGGCGCTGGGCGCTCGCGGCTCCCGCCATCCTGATCCTTCCCCTTTCGATCCCGGTCGCGCTCCGGAGACTCGAGCGCATAGAGGGTGTCGAGAAGCTCTCTTCAGGCGTCCTGAGAGAGATATTCGCCTTCAACCGAAAGCTCTTCACGGGACTTCTGTTCGCACTGCTTTTCTATATCGCGGCCGAAAGCGCCGTGTCCCTGTGGTTGATCACGTTCCTCGAGAAGGAGTACGACGTCTCTCCAGGTACGGCGCACCTAACGCTGACCGCCCTCTGGATCGGCATCACTGTAGGCCGCTGGATTGTCAGTTCCCTTGTCAAGAAAGCCGACCCCTACAAGATCATCGTCTTTTTGACAATTATCTCCGGTTTTGTTGTTCTCGCGGCACCTCTTACAGGCTCAAAGACCGCCAGCATGATCCTGTACATGCTTGTCGGCCTTTTCTACTCGGGCATATATCCAACGCTCATCGGGTACGTCGCCTGGTTCCCCGAAGATATCGCGTCCTCCGTTTTCACGTTGTTCCTGGCCGCCGGCGCGCTGGGAGGAGCCGTCCTTCCCTACCTCGTCGGACTGTTGAACCAGTTCGCGGGACGTGTCGCGGGTATGAGCTCCATAGCAGTAATGGTCTTCGGCGTCCTGGTCTGTCTTTTCTGGCTCAAAGGCCAACTGCTCGGAAGGAATACGGCGAACAGAGAAACATGAGCGGAAAGCAGTTGAGCGCCCCGTGGACTCCCTCTAAGGATGCTTCCTTCGTAGCACCTTCTGTCCCGCGAAACGATCCAGGCGACGTCCGGCACTGAACAGGCTCCTGGTGACGCCGTCCCGCCGGTAACGTTTTTTCGCTTCCCTTTGAGTAATGTGCCCACAAGGCGGATCGGAAGCGAGCCCATCGAGAAAAAGGTTCGCCTCTGCCAGCAGGTCCGGGAGGAGGTCCTCCATACCCTCTTTCATAAAATCCGCCACCAGGTCCTTTGCCATCTCCCTGGTGTCATAATGCCTGTTCTGTATCTCGGCGAGGAAATGCGACCGTACAATGCGCTTGAAGATCAAGGGAACCCTTTTCAGGAAGATCTCCGGGTCGATAAGCTCGCTGCCGTCCTCCCTTATCATCGGTGTGCTGGTGTCAAGGTAAACGAGCCGCTCATCCCCCGTGATCCGCGGTTCCAAGGAATCAAACCGATCGATGGCCCAGTTCGAGACCCTAACATCGATTCCGAGCTGTAGCTCCGGGTGCAGCCTGTTATTATCAAGACTCCCTCCTGTTCCAAATCTGGCAACCTGTCGATCATCAATGATAGCCTTTGGAATGTGGAGGTGTGAATGTACGAACCGAGTCTCGAGGACTTCTTCTGCGTCGAGCGCTGCGACCTGTGCGGCGACTGCCTTTCAGGGTGCCCGGAGTTCGGGGATGATATCGTCGATGCTTCAGGTACCATAGAGCGGCTGATAGACGGCCAGTACGTGCGGGAGGTGCTAGAGCGCTGCAGCTCCTGTATGTCCTGTAACATCATCTGCCCTTACGAGTGCAATCCCTACGGTCTGATACTCTACCGCTGGCACGAACGCTCGAGAGAAAAGGGGCTGCCCTTGAGAGCCTCGCTCGTAATGCCCCTCGAACCCGGTAACGCGTGGCACCGCGTTATGGAGGGGCTCACCGGCAGGGAGAAGCTTTTGCTTGACAAGTGGGCCGACCTCGCGCGAGAAGACATAAAGGGCCGCGCCCTTTTCGCCGGCTGCAACCTTCAGATAATGCCCTATCTGACCGAATCGGCGATCTTCGAGGGGTTTCCCATCTACGGAAGGCCTGACCTCTGCTGCGGTGAGGTCTACTACAGGATGGGGTCCTTCGACAAGATCGATTCTGTCGTGACCCACCTGGAACAGATCTACCGAGAGCTCGGTATCAACGAGGTGGTGGCGTACTGCCAGGCCTGCTTCAACATGCTCAAGAACATCCTTCCGAGGTATTTCGATGCTGACTTCCCTTTCGATGTCTCTTATTTCGGAGACCTGCTCGCGGAAAGGATCCTCTCCGGTGAACTCCAGGTCGCCGGCAAGCTCAAGGGACTCAAGGTCACCGTGCAGGACCCCTGCCACTCGAAGCTGCTGGGAAAGGAGTTCCAGGACAGGCCCCGTCGCGTTCTCGAGCACTTGGGCTGCGAGGTCAAGGAGATGGCGCATACCCGCGAGATGTCTCTCTGCTGTGGACTGGGTCACGGCGCGGCTCGTTTCAACCCCATGGACATGGCCCGCGGCATCGTCAGGCGCCTCAGGGAGGCTCGCGCCACGGGCGCCGAGTACCTGGTCGTTTACTGCAACTCCTGCGACCTTCTGTTCTCTGTTGGGACACAGCTCACACCGTTCATAATCCCCGTTTACCACCTTAACGAGCTCGTGGCAAAAGCGCTCGGTCAGGAACTGCCGCGGCGGAACCTGAACAGGGCAAGGTCGATGACCAAGGAACTTTTCGTCAAGGGAGCGCCGAAGCTCCTGTCACGGAAGCGGTTCTGGCTGGAGCGCCGCTATTCTTGAAGGCTGATTTCTCAAGACTTCCTGATGCTCTTCAAATCCCGGAAAGGGGGTTTCGGCCGCGGAACTCACCCTCCATTCCCCGGCTTCCTTGACCAGGTATACGTACAGGGTAGTCTCTCCTCCGTCCCTGAAACCGATGTCCAGGGCTACCTGGGCCCTGTGGTCTCTTATCTGGACGCCGCTGGCATTCCACGTCTCTATTCGTCCTTCCAGACCGCGTACATCCGACTCGAAGTCCGCCTTCCCCTTTTCCGCCCGGGTTCTGTCGGAGAGATAGTCCCATGCGGTATCCAGGTTGCCCGCGCTCAAGGCCTTTATGTATGCGTTCGTCACGTCCACGGGCTTCTTGAATATGTCGACAAAGGAGATCGAAAGCAGCACAACCAGTACGACGATGATGACCACGGTGACGCACCCGGCTATTATCGCGATAACAGCCCCTGTCGGAAGCCGCTTTTTCGTTTTACTGGCAACGGTAGTCGGAGGCGAAAAAGGTTGATTAACCTGTGGTGACGCAGGAATCACAGTTTGAGCCTGGGGGCCTCCACAACCCGGGCAGTTTGATGCGCCGTCCGGCAGCTCACCGCCGCAGTCAGGGCATACAGCCATTTATCCCTTTTTCTCTTTCTTCTTCCTGCGCCGTATCGGAGTCTTCGGAAGGGCCGTAATCGTCACGGGTCCGGGGTTGAGCCCGCACTTCGGGCAGATGTCTTTCTCTTCTTGGATCTCCTCTCCACAGTTCTTGCACTTGGCCATTGCGCCTCCCTGTACATACCACCAGAGTGTTCTGTATATTCTATCGGAGAATAGGAAGAGCGGGCGTCGCATCGCCCGCTCTTCCAAACCTGTCACGAGGGACTCAGGCCTTTATTATCTCCCAGGCCTCTTCCTTGTCGACCTCCGAGACGTGTGGTATTCCGGAAACTTCGGCGGCCTCCCATGTCAACGCCGCGATGTCGTCTCTAGTAATGTACTTCAGCGCGAACTTTCGCGCACCGCACATAAACTGCCTCA
>JAENXM010000272.1 GCA_016649525.1 Actinomycetota bacterium | reverse complement strand
GGTTATTATTATCGGTCTTATATACTATTCCTTTCTATACGCACAGTGGGCCCTAAAAAGCCCGCAAATGCCCGCTGGATTCGTTCCCAATATTTCAACACTGCCCGTATAAAGCCTTTGCGAATATCTCGCCCACCGGCTCGCAGGGCTGTGAGATACGGTAAAATGTTCTTCGATGCAGTCTATTGGTCACAGAGCATCAGCAAAGCAACCGGTTTACCGGGAGGTGTCCGCCGGATGAGAGTAGGCCTGCCGAGGGCGCTGCTTTTCCACCACTACGGCGAATGCTGGACGTCCTTTCTTGAGACTCTCGGGGTCGAGCCGGTGGTAACCGGGGCAACGACGAATGACACCGTCGTCAGGGGGACGGTCCACTCGGACAACGAGACCTGCCTGCCGGTTAAGGTGTTCACGGGCCACCTGCTGGACCTCAAGGAGAACACCGACGCGATACTGGTCCCCCGCGTCGTGAGCCAGTATCGTGGCATGAAGGCGTGCCCGAAGTACCTCGGGCTCCCCGACATGGCCCGCTCGTTCGACCCATCCCTGCCGTCGGTGCTCGCGCCGATGATGGACCTCGGGGACAGGAGGAGCCGGTGGGCGCGTGAATGGTACGACCTGGCGGGCGACCTGGGGGCCAATCACGACCGGGCTTCCGCGGCCGTCAGGAACATGCTGGACAGCCTTCGTTACGCGGAGCGCGTCAGGGAGACCGCGCCCGCTGTTCATCCCTCGCAGGAGATCACGGTCGGCGTCGCCGGCCACCTCTACAACGTCTACGACCCTCGCGCCTCTCTCGGTCTTCTCGATCGAATAAGGGCGATGGGCGCTCAGGCTGTCACGGTCGAAGAGGTGCCGAGACGCCAGGCCCGCCGTCAGTTGAAGACGCTTCCGAGGAAAATAAGGTGGGATTTCGAGAACAGGATGGTAGGCTCGATCCTCCACTGGAGCCGCACCGCCTCTGTCTCCGGCGTCATCTACACGTCGTCTTTCGCCTGCGGGCCGGGCTCCATGATAGGCGCGCTGATCGAGGACGAGCTCGGCCGCGAGGGATCGGTCCCCCTCATGAGCATCATACTCGATGAGCACTCCGCGGAGGGCGGGCTCATCACCAGAATCGAGGCTTTCCTGGACATGCTCAAGTGGGTGTCGCGGGACGCGAGGAGCGGCGAGAATGCGGCCGGGAGGACGCGAAGGCGATGATAATCTCCGTTCCGCGCGTCGGGAGCATGCAGTTCATGGCCCGGGACCTCTGTGGCAGGCTGGGCCTGGGCTTCGTGGAGACCCCGGTTTACAGCGAGAAGACCATCGAGCGGGGTGTCGCTATCGCGCCCGAGTTCGTGTGCTTTCCGATGAAGGTTCTCCTCGGCAGCGCAATTGACGCACTCGAGGCGGGTGCCGACACGCTCGTGACCATAGCCGGATACGGTGCCTGCAGATTCAACTATTTCGCCGAGATACAGAGAAGGATCCTCGAGAGGGAGGGTTGCAGGTTCCGCATGGTCGTCGTCGACTCGCCCTGGGATTCCCTTCCCGACTTCTATCGCAACATGCGCATGGTCCTGCGCGAGACCCGCGCCCACCTGCCGGGCCTCATGAAAGCGATGGCGCTGGCTTTGCGCAAAGGGCGGGGTTACGACGAGATCGTGAGGAACTCGATGGCCCTTCGGGCTCTTGAAGCCGAGGAAGGGAGTGTTGACCGGGCCGCCGAGGAATGCCGAAAAATCCTGGCCTCGGCCATCAGCAGGACCGAAATCGATGAGGCAAGGGAAGCCATCAAAGCGAGGTTCGACGAGGTGAGGCTCGAGCCCGAACGCCCCCATATCAGGGTGGGGATCACCGGCGAGCTGATGATGAGCATGGAGCCTTACTTCAACATGGACATCGAAAGGTGGCTGGCCAGGAAGGGCGCGGTGGTCGAGCGTTCGATCTACATGTCCGACCTGTTCACCCCCATGGGCCGCAACCCGGTCTCGGGGCGCGACGACCGTGAGATCGACCAGACGTCGGTGCCTTATCTATGCCACGAGATCGGTGGCCACGGTCAGATCAACGTCGCCGCCGCGGTCAACTTCGCGCGAAACGGTTTCGACGCGGTCCTGCACTTCTTCCCCTTTACCTGCCTGCCGGAGATCATCGCCAAGATGGTCTTCGTGAGGATCGCGGAAGAGCTCGATATCCCGATACTGTCTATCTCGATTGATGAGCAGACCGGCAAGGCGGGCATGCAGACCAGGCTAGAGGCCCTGATAGACCTGGCCTGGAGCAGGAAGAAGAAACATGCAGCCTCCGAAATCTGCTGTCAATAATCCTGAGCTGCCGACAGAGAGTCCCTGCGAATCTTTCTAGGCTGGTATAATCAGAAGCCGAGGAGGGGTGCCCGAGTGGCCGTAAGGGAGACGCCTGCTAAGCGTTTTACCGGGGAGACCTGGTACGTGGGTTCGAATCCCACCCCCTCCGCCAGAATGCAAAAACGGTGCCAGGCACTGAAAGTGTCATTTTGTTGCGTTTGCGCCCGTAGCTCAATTGGATAGAGCGTCCGGCTACGGACCGGGAGGTTCGGGGTTCGAGTCCCTGCGGGCGTGCCAGATGTACAAGCGGTGGAGACACGATGTCTTCACCGCTT
>JAENXM010000344.1 GCA_016649525.1 Actinomycetota bacterium | reverse complement strand
CGGCGTGACACCGTGCGGGATGAGTTTCTCATCGCTCGCGGGCTCCGTCGGCGGCGGCAACGTCACGCCCGGCTTCGTCGGGATAGGTAAGGTCTATATAACGAGCAAGAAGTTCATCAGTGCCGACGGCGGCTTCCACCGCATCGTCTGGATGCCGAAGGAGCTCAAGGAGACCCTCAAGGAACAGTTCCAGAAGAGGGCGGAGGAACTTGGGACTCCCGACTTCGTCGACAAGATAGCCGACGAGGAGGTCGGGGTGACCGAGGAGGAGATACTACCGTTCCTCGAGGAGAGGGGCCACCCGGCGCTCACCATGGAGCAGATGCTCACATAAAGAAGCAAAAAAGGGGTCAGACCCCATTTATTGCATGGATATTTAAGGCGGGCCTCTCAGGCCTGCGGGAAAGGAAAGGAGTAGGGAGATGGCACTGAGTGGTCTTGATATTTTCAAGCTGCTCCCCAAGACGAACTGCGGCGAGTGCAAGCTTCCGACGTGCCTGGCCTTCGCGATGAAGCTCGCGGGCGGGCAGGCGAAGCTCGAGGACTGCCCCTACGTCTCGGACGAGGCGAAGGAGACGCTCGCTGAGGCCGCCGCGCCGCCTATCAGGGGAGTCGTGGTCGGGAAGGGTGACAGGGAGTTCAAGACCGGCGAGGAACTCGTCATGTTCCGCCACGAGAAGCGCTTCATAAATCCTGCGGCTATCGGCGTACTCATCTCGGATACGATGTCCGACGAAGAGATCGGCGCTAAGGTCGACGAGGCCGCCAAGGACTCCTGGGAGAGGGTCGGCCAGCAGCTCGAGGTCAAGATGCTCGCGGTGAAGTGCGAGTCGGGCGACGCGGTCAAGTTCAAGGCCGCGCTCGAGAAAGCGAAGGCGAGCGGCCTCTCGATAATGCCGATGACCGAGGACGCCGGATTGATGGGCGAGGCACTGGGCGTTGTCGGGGACCTGAACCCCCTGCTCTGCTGCGCTACAGCGGCGAACCTTGAGGCAATGGGAGGTCTCGCGAAGGAGAAGGGACTGCCTCTGGTTCTGAAGGGTGAGGGCCTCGATTCTCTCGCGGACCTCGCGGAGAAGGCAGAGGCGATGGAGCTCAAGAACCTGGTGCTCGATCCGGGGACCCGGAACCTGAAGGAGACGCTCGAGGCCCTGATTGCCATCCGGAGGGGTGCGCTGACGGCGAAATACAAGCCGTTCGGCTATCCCACTATCACCTTACCCTGCGAGGAGACGGATGACATCTTCTTCGAGGGGGCGCTTGCCGGGATATACATCGCCAAGTACTCTGACATAGTCGTGATGTCGAGCGCCGAGTCGTGGCTGCACTACCCGCTCCAGGTCGAGGTTCAGAACATATACACCGACCCGCAGAAGCCGATGGCCGTGGACAGTAAGTTCTACGAGATAGGAAGCCCCGGCCCGGACTCCCCGGTGCTGGTGACAACCAACTTCTCGCTCACATACTTCATCGTCTCGGGCGAGGTAGAGTCCAGCAAGATCGACTCGTGGCTCGGGGTCGTTGACAGCGAGGGCCAGTCGGTGCTGACCGCCTGGGCCGCGGGCAAGTTCGTCCCCGATGTCATCGCGAAGTTCATCAACACCAGCGGTATCGCGGACAAGGTGAAACACCGCAAGATCACAATCCCCGGCTACGTGGCGCAGATATCGGGGGAACTGGACGAGGAGCTGCCGGACTGGGAGATCCTGGTCGGGCCCCGCGAGGCAGGCGACATACCGACGTACCTCAGGAACCTGGTATCCGGCTGAGAGCATAGTCGAGTT
>JAENXM010000357.1 GCA_016649525.1 Actinomycetota bacterium | reverse complement strand
GCCTGCGCGCGACGGAGGCGTCTATCAGCGTCCCGTTCGTGTAGACCTGGAACAGGATGGACGGGTGCCTTCCCAGGATCTCCAGAAGATCGTTGCCGAGGATGAAAGGCTCTCCTCCGGATATGGTTATGAAATAGATGCCTATCCTCTCGCACTCGAACAGGAGCCTTTCCAGGGTGCCGAGTCCGAGGTCATCTTTCTTCGAGTACTTGCCCGCATAGCATCCATAGCAGTTGAGGTTGCAGCGCATCGTGGGGCTTATGACCATGAGGATCGGGGGGTCGAACCCCGCTTCCTCCTTGAAGCGCCTCCGCTTGGGCTCGCCCCCGACCAGGAGGTTGGCCACGAAGCTCAGGATGGACTTCTGGACGGCTGGAGACATCCGATTAAGGTGGCGCTTGGTGAGAAGGAGGATGGTCTTCAGGAAATCGCGGCCCTCGGGGTAGTGGATGTAGCGCAGGCACCGCTCCCCGCCGGCCATCAGTAAGCGGTCGGGTGTCACTCTGACGGCCGTGAGCGCGCTTGACACGACCATTCTGGCGGCAGACCTTTTTAGCGATTCGTAACTATCCATGATGCCACCCCCTCTATGCCTGACAGTCCTGACTATCTTTTGATACTATAATGAGTGAATCCCCTGTGTATATGACCTGTGCTGGCGTAAAGGTAATACGGTCTGGATGGAAGAGGCTCAATTACCTGCCACTTCCTTAAGTCTCGCCACAGTTTCATCGATGAGCCAGTCAGGCGTTGAAGCGCCGCCCGTGATGCCGACAGAAGCAACCCCCTCAAGCCACTCCGGCATTATCTCGGAGGGGTCCTCGATATGGTGTGTTGAGACCCCCGCAGCGGAGCAGATCGCCGCGAGCTGTGCCGTGTTACTCGAATTGCGCCCGCCCACCACCAGCATCAGGTCCACCCTTTTTGATAGTTCCGCCGCGTCTTCCTGGCGGCGGGCCACCCATTTGCATATGGTATCGCGGACTTCCACCACAATCCCCCTGGAATGCAGCAGCGAGACTACGGAGTCGAGGAGGTTGTGGCTGATCGTTGTCTGACATACGACGCCCACTGGCCCTGGCTTACGTACGGCCTCCTCGGCGAATCGCCCTGCTTCTTCTATGTTCGAAATAACCGTCACGTCCGCACCTGCCCTGCCGATTATGGACCGGACCTCCGGGTGGTGGGGCGATCCGAGGACCGCCACCCGGAAGCCCGTGTCGGCGAGCTCCTGCGCCGCCCTCTGGGCGCGCTTGACCGTATTGCAGGTGGCGTCGACGAGCTTCGCGCCGTGCTCTTTTAGCGAACGCTCGGTTTCGATGTCGATGCCGTGGGACCGTATGATCACCGGCACTCCCCGAAGGTCTGGGTACTCGCTTTCCGGTTCCAGGGCTTCCAACCCGGCCCTGCGCAGACCGGACACTACCTGCGGGTTGTGGATGAGCGGCCCGAACGAGTAAACGGGCCCCTTTTTCCTGGCAAGCTTCTTTTCCGTTTTCCGCATCGCCCTGTCGACCCCCGGGCAGAAGGAGGAGTCGCGGGCCACCAGTATCTCGAGAGACATGTGTTATTTCCCGTCTGTCTGTCTTTCCAGGGTTAATCATATTGCTTATGCGCAAGACGGTGTAGTGCCGGCGCTCCCTTGTTGAACGAGCCTGTT
>JAENXM010000371.1 GCA_016649525.1 Actinomycetota bacterium | reverse complement strand
TCACCGCCCGCCGGATTGACCAGGTACAGGCGGTCCGCCCAGCCATGCCTCTTAAGGACGATGGGGATGCCGTAACCGAACCCGGCGGAGTGGCGCGCACCCACAAGAGCGACGCCGTTGGGCTCGAAAAAAGTATCAAGGCCATCTGAAGGCATTCTGGCTCCTTTTGGTTTCCTCCATATCCAAACCCTAGCAGGAGCATCTCATAATACTGAACGTCGTGCAAAACGGGGTCAGACCACTTTTGTTGCATCCACGGCCTCATCCCCGGCCTGAGAGGCCGGGCTAAACTTTTTAGGACGGGCTCTTAGCCCGGTTAATCCATCCCGGCCTGAGAGGCCGGGCTAAACATCGTGCAAAAAAGTTTATGGCTTCCTCGCTTTTTCGAGTGATAGAATGTTCTCCTAGCGTTGGCGACCACACGACTTCAGGAGGAGACATGTCTTCTGAGAAGGTACCGAGAATCCTCGCCATCGACGCCGGCGGCACCATGACCGACACCTTCATCATAGACGAGAAGGGGGAGTTCGTCGTCGGCAAGGCCCAGACGACACCGGATGACGAATCGGAGGGGTTCCTGAACTCCTCCAGGGACGCGTTTCACCACTGGGACATGGAGGTCGAGGAGGCCTTTCCCTCGCTTGTCACCGGGATATACTCCGGGACCACCATGATCAACCGCCTCCTCGAGCGGAAGGGAAGCAAGATAGGGGTGATAGTCACAAAAGGTGCGGAGGACTACTTCCGCCTGGAGAGAGGCGTTCAGAGCTACCTCGGGTATTCATACTCCGACCGTCTGCACGTCTGCACCCACCAGCACAACGAGCCCCTGGTCCCCCGGCACCTTATCAGGGGGGTCCCCGAGAGGATAGACGTCTTCGGCGACGCCGCCATACCGATAGACGAGGACGCCGCGAGGCGCGCGGTCGAGGAGCTGCTCGAGGAAGGCGTCGAGGCGATCTGCGTCAACTTTCTCTTCTCGTACCGGAACCCGGCCCACGAGCTGCAGATGAAGGATGTCGCAGAGGAAGTGACGGGCGAGAGAGGCGTAGAGGTACCCGTGACGATATCATCGGACCATTACTCCATCCGCGGCGACTTCCCCCGCCTCAACACCCTGGCCGTCGACGCCTTCGCGGCGGAGCCCTCGCGCCAGCAGCTCAAGAACATCGATAAGAGGGTGAAGGAGAAAGGGGCGCACTTCGACCTGCGCATAATGGCGAGCCACGGCGGCACTATCTCTATCGAGTCGAGGGAGCTCGCCCGTACACTGGTCTCCGGCCCCATAGGCGGGGTGATAGGAGCGAGATGGCTGACGGAGAAGGTCGGCGTCGAGAACGTCTTCTGCACCGACATAGGCGGTACGTCGTTCGACCTTGCGATTATCACGGGCGGCGAGTACGACCTGAAGCCCTACCCCGAAATGGCGAGAATGCTCTTCGCCATCCCCCAGGTCGAGGTCGACTCCGTCGGAGAGGGTACGG
>JAENXM010000088.1 GCA_016649525.1 Actinomycetota bacterium | reverse complement strand
GGGCGGGGCCTCAAGTCGGTTTTCTCCGGGGTTACCCGGCCGGCTGTATGGCTATGGAGCGGCCTCGAGTCCGGCGTTTCGGCCGTCTGGAACGGCGCCGCGAAGCTCTGGAGCCGGTACATATTCCCCGCACTGGAGAGCACGGGCCGCGCTGTCGCCGGAGCCGTCCGCTGGACATGGAGCAACCGCTGGGTGAAAGCGGTCGTGGCGGGGATCGCCGCGGCGCTGGTGGTGATCGCGGTGATAGCGCTCGCCGTTTTCACGTTCGGGCTTTCGCTTGTGGCGGCCACCATTGCGGCGGTAGCCGCTTGCATCGCCGCCGTCGGCTACTCGCTCTATTACGCCGCGACCCACGCGGTGAATTTCTCGTTTTTTTCCTGTTTCACGGGGAGCCTGTCCGCGGGTGCGGTCGCGGCGGGCCTGGCGGCAAGCGTGGTTTCGCTTGCCGGGGCCTTCTCCGCGGGCTGGGCGCAGCTCGGCCTGTGGGGCGCCACCAAGGCCGCGCTCTGGAACGGGTCGCTCTCCGCTTTGTTCGAGGCCGGCACGAGCTATATCTCAACGGGACACCTGTCCATCAAGAGCCTGCTCGTCGCCTTCGCCGTGGGAGCACTTTCAGGTGCCGTCGGGAAAACCCTCGGCAGGGGCCTCACCTCGACTCGCGTCGCGGAGATTATCTCCGCGGCCGCTTCCCCGCAACGCTCGCGCATCCTGGAGCTGAGCCGGTCACTTCTGCTTGCCGGCAGGGAGAGGCTGGAACGGGCGTTCGGCCTGCTTCTGCTGGCAAAGGACCCAGCCATCAGCATCGGGACGAAGGTCGCCTACCTCGGTTATTCGGGGACATTCGGCGTGACCCTCAATGCCTTTCTCTGCTCTCTTTCCGGTCGGCCGATGACCGTCTCGGGGGTGCTTGCGTCTTTCTTCACGGGTGTGACGATGGGCGCGGTGGCGCTCTCGTACGGCGGGCGAGGGATAAGCGCGATGCTCGAGAAGTTCAGGATCTTCCGCGAGGGCCTGGGCAGGGCATTCAAGGGGTTCGCCGCAGCGATCATAGGAAAAAGCGTCAACAAGGGGCTGAAACTTGGCTTCAAGAGCCTGTTCAAACGGCTCCTCGGAGAGGAGGTGAAGCAGTGAAGAAGCGAGGCGACAGGGAGGGCTTCGTAGAATTCGCCGTGCTGGCTGCACTAACACTCCCGGGGCTCGGGCTCGCGCTGGGCGGCTTGAAGCTCTGTGAGGGCGCCGGGGGTCTCACGCCCGCCGGGGCTGCACTAGTGTCCCTCGGTGGCGCGCTCATGGTAACCGCGGGATATTATCACTATCGCAGGGACTACGCCCGGGAGCGCGGGGGGCGGGGCTTTTTGACCTTCGCAGTCATAACCGTGGTCTCGGTCGCCGCGGCGCTGTTTGCCGCCGGCGCCCTCATGCGCCTATTCAGATAGTGCCGCGCCCGGCTCTCCGGTCCGCTCAAGTCTGAAGCCTGACGTTATAGCGCCGTTCGGGCACTCCTTCTTACACTCCAGGCAGCGGATGCACTCCGGTGAGTTAGCGTTGTCGTAGATGTTGATGTCGACGGGGCACACATCGCGGCAGGTATCGCACTTGTTGCACTTGTCGTGATCGACCCGCATGCGGTAGAGACTCACCGGATTAAGTAGTGCGTACATGGCGCCGAGCGGGCAGGCGGTGCGGCAGAACGGTCGCTTGCTCGCGACCATCCACAGGAGGAACGTGACGAGTATGCCTATCTTGAGCCAGAAGAACCAGCCGACCGGCGGAAGCGGCGTTTTAGGGGGCAGTAGTTTCAGCGGTATCGCCCCCTCCAGCGATCCGGCGGGACAGAGCCGGGAGAACCAGTGTACGCCGGTGATATAAGGGATGAGCATCGCGAGTATGACGAGCGTCGCGTACTTGCCGAAACGGGCCCAGCGGGGTATGCGCAGTTTGGGTGAGGGTATCTTGTACAGGAGGTCCTGCAGGAGGCCGAACGGGCAGACCCAGCCGCAGACCAGGCGCCCGAAGACGGCACCGATGATCCCCACGAAACCGACGACGTAGAGGAAGGCGCTTATCGAGAAAGACTGCGCGTGGTTAACCGCGGCGGCGGCCTGGCGGGACACGCCGGCCGCGGCGTCGCCCTGAGGCGACATTATCGCGAAGGAGTGCTGGAGGCTCCCTATCGGGCAGGACATCAGGGCCAGCGGGCACGCATAGCAGTTGAAGCCCGGAAAGCACAACCCTTTCGCCTTTCCCTGGTAGATCGCCCGGGTACCGAGGTAGGCGAACCAGGGGTTTGCGGCGAGGGCTCCGGCTATCTGCGTCCAGCGCCTGGTCCGCATGGCCTAGATGAGCCCGATACAGTCGAGGCAGATGACTGCCGCGTTGGTGAACACCGTGCCGAACCCTCCCCAGAGAAGGCCGAGCGCCAGCATGACGAGGAATACGGTTATGAAGAAGTACGCGGGCCTTATCCGTCTGACAAGCGAACCCATACCATGCTCCTAAGGGGTCGGAGTGACCGGTAGAGTCTGGACGGATGACGAGGGCGGAGTCGCGCCGGGCGGGATCTCCGTACCTGGCGGCATGACGTTAGTAGCGCTGCCGGGAGGAATCTGCTTCGACGGTATGGAGCTCCCTATCGCCATCGTAAGCATCTCCTCCTGCGCCGCTCCCATGAAGGTCTCTTTTATCTCGCCCTTGGTGTTCTTGATTATGAAGGTGGGGTTCATCGAGACGTGGTATTCCTCGACGGTGCCCTTGTTCTTCTCGTCGTCCATGTTTACGTCTATGAAGATCACCTTTCCCTTGTATTTCTTCTTGAGCTTGTCGATGATGGGCTTCATCTCCTTGGCGGACTCGCTGCTGTTCCCCATGAAGCTCATGAACGTCGGCTGGCTCTGCCCGCAGCCCGCGAGCACCGAAAGAAAGGCGGTCAGCAAGATTCCTGCAAGTACCAGCGAGATAAATCCTTCAAGCCTCTTGTTCATCCGTGACCTCCTCAAGGCGTTTTCCGGCCGTCCGGGTGATATGGTAGCACCAAGTACGGGCTTATATCAAAGACCGGGCGCCCCTTGGTTGCGGCCCAAACTCGCCCACTGATATCATCTTGATGCTGTTCCGAGAGAGCGTCCTGATGAGGGCGAATGGAGGTACCTCATGTACGGTTATGCTGGCAAAGTCCTCGAAGTGAACCTCACGACAGGCGACATCTCAACCGGTGAACTCGACGAGCAGGACTGCCGGGATTACCTGGGGGGCGCGGGACTCGGGGCAAAGATATATCTCGACCGGTTCCCGGAGGACGTCGATCCCTTGAGCCCCGAGAACCCTCTCATCTTCATGACCGGGCCGTGGACTGGAAGCAGGGTCCCCGGTGGGAACAGGTTCGCGGCCGTAGCCCGCTCGCCGCTCACAGGCCTGTGGGGTGAGGCTTCGTGCGGGGGCTACTTCGGAGTCGAACTCAAGGCCGCCGGA
The DNA here is from genome assembly GCA_016649525.1 of Actinomycetota bacterium. Lineage (GTDB taxonomy): Bacteria > Actinomycetota > Geothermincolia > Fen-727 > Anoxymicrobiaceae > JAENXM01. Next base: position 3,653 of record JAENXM010000088.1, on the reverse strand, counting down.
TACGACGGCATAGTCTTCACGGGGGCCTCCGAAAAGCCGGTCTACCTCTGGATAAACGGCGACGATGTCGAGCTTCGCGACGCCGCCGACCTGTGGGGCAAGGAGACCTACGAGACCGCGGATATCCTGTGGGGGAGACTGGAGGAGGAGGCGGGCAAGAAACCGAAGGTCGCCGCTGTCGGGCCAGCGGGGGAGAAAGGCGTGAAGTTCGCCAGCATCGTCCATGACAGGCACCACGTGCACGGCCGCACCGGGATGGGCGCCGTCATGGGGTCGAAGAACCTGAAGGCGGTCGCCGTCCTCGGCGCCGGAAAGAAGACGGAGATCGCTGACCCGGACGCGCTCAAAGAGTGGCGCAAGAAGGTCATGGACATGTTCGCCGAGTCTATCGTGGTCGAGTCCCTCAGGGCTTTTGGAACTAACGCGAACCTGGAGATAGGCTCCATGCTCGGCGACGTCCCCTTCAAGAACTGGCAGATCGGGGAGTGGGACGAGGGTCTCGCCAAGATCAACGGCCCGACTTACAGCGATGAGATACTCGTAAAGAACTACGCCTGCTGGGCCTGTCCCATCGGCTGCAAGCGTGTCATCAAGGTGGAAGAGGGCCCGTACGAGGTCCCCGAAGGCGCGGGTCCCGAGTACGAGACTATCTGCATGCTAGGGTCGAACCTGATGAACGACAACCTCGCTTCGATAGCCAAGGGCAACGAGCTCTGTAACCGCTTCGGCATGGATACCATAACCATGGGCGAGGTGATCGCGGTCGTAATAGAGTGCCAGGAGAAGGGGCTCCTGAAGCCGGATGAGTGCGGCGGGGTCTCGATAGGCTGGGGTGACCCGGAAGGCATCATCAAGCTCATAGAGTTGACCGCATCCAACGAGGGGTTCGGGGCCAGGATGGCGGAGGGAAGTCGGGCGCTTGCGGGATCGGTAGGCGGCGAGGCGCCGGAGATGGCCGTGCAGGTGCGCGGCCTCGACCTTCCCGCTCACGACCCGCGAGGGTTCCACGGGTTCGCAGTCGCGTATGCGACGAGCGTGCGCGGCGCGTGCCACTGCGCCAGCATGAATCTCTACATTGAGCAGGGGAGCAACGTACCGCTTCCGAAGCTCGACATGGAGGGCCCGTTCGATGAGCAGTCGAGCGTGAGAAAGGCTTACGTCACCGCCCGGGCACAGGAGCTGGCCCAGATTTTCAACTCGGCTGTGGACTGCCTTTTCACCGTGTGCTCCTGGGACGAGGACCAGATACTCGACGCGATGAACGCGGTCACCGGCTTCGGCTACGACCTGGACAGCCTGATGGCCGTGGGGGAGAGGACATGGTTTATAAAGCGCGGCCTTCAGTTCCTCTTCGGCTCTACGGGAGAGGACGATGTCATGCCTCCGAGGATCGGCGTGCCTGTGGAGGAAGGGGCGCACACCGGCTCCATCCCCGATTTCGACCTCATGAAGAGCGAGTACTACGAGTACCGCAAACTCGACGCCGACGGGAAGCCGACGCGCGGCAAACTGGAAGAGCTCGGACTCGGACCGCTTGCGGACCGGCTCGGTGTTTAGACTTTCCATGACCCCTCGACTTGATCGGCGCGGAGATGCCTGTGGCTGAAAGGCAGGCTGGGAGGGCGGTCATCATAGGCGCCGGCCTGGCAGGCCTGGCGGCGGGTTACCGGCTGTCGCGGGATGGCTGGGACGTCCTGGTCCTGGAGCGTGAGAGCGAGGTCGGCGGCAGGTGCAGGACCGTCACCCGCGGCGGGTTCAGGTTCGACACCGGCGCCCAGTATTTCCGCGACTCTTACGACGCCGCCCTCAAGACCGCCATAGAGGTCGGCCTCGGCGACAGGTTCCGGATACCGGTCGGCGGGGCGGGGGTACTCGCCCGCGGTAGGGTGGTCCCTTTTGTCCCTCGCTCCATGAACCCTTTCGCACTTCTCCCCTGGCGCGCGCTCGGCCCTGAGAGCGCCGCCGGTGTCCTCTCGCTGTCCATCCATCTCCTTCGCGGGTACCGCAGTTACAACATAAGGTTCCCGCACTGGTGGACCGACGGCGACCGGCTGACGGCGTCAGACTTCATTCATTCAAGGACGTCGTCCGATTCTGTGCGCTCGCTCGCCGGGCCGCTCTGTCGTTACGCGCTCGGGGCTGAACCCGAAAAGGTCTCAGCGGCTGCTTTCATGGCTGCTCTTCGCGCAACGTTCGCCGACCGCGTCGGGTGCTTCGCCGGCGGGATCGGCCTTCTTCCCGGGTCGCTCGCGGAGCGGACGCAGGTTATCTGCGGCATGGAGGCACAGCACGTGGTGCTGGAAGGCGGCAGGGCGGTGGCCGTAAAGGCGAGGCCGGCTCAGGGCGGCAGGGAAAGGAGCTACCGTGCGGACTTCGTAGTGTGCGCGGTGCCCGCTCCGCATGTCGCGGCGATGACAGGCGGAATGGCGGGCGCGGCCGGGCGGGTGATAGGCGAGACGGAGTACTCGCCCGAGGTAGTGGTTAACCTGGGCTTTCCCGGAGAGGTCGGGGGAGTGGCGGGCCCGGTGCTCCTTACGGCTGCCGGTGGCTTTCGCGCGGGCTGGGCTCTTACCCACAGGAGCAAGTCGCTCGAATATGTTCCGCCCGGTGCGGCGGCACTCACGCTCGTTTACTCGGGAAGGGAGGCGGCCTCGCTAATGGGCGAAGAGGACGGCGCCATCATCGAGCTTGCTCTCGAGGAAGCGCGAGGGGTCTTCGATCTTGCGTGCATGTCGCCCGTCGAGCAACGCGTCGACAGGCACGACCCGGGCCGCCCGGTCGCCTCACCCGGGCACGCGGCCCGCGTCCGGGAACTGTGGAGAGCGGGAAGCTGTATCGAGAACCTGGTCCTGGCGGGCGACTGGACGAGGTCCCCGACGATGGAAGGGGCGGTCTCGAGCGGTTTCTACGCTGCCGAATCCGCCGTCTTGCGCCGTTAGGGTGCCGGGTATAGATTACTGATTACCGTTTGGCGCGCGTCCGCGCCATCCCCGGAATCGGTTCCGGTTCGACTAGAAGGAGGCAGGCATGGCCAGGAAAGAAAAGAAAAGCAAGGTCAGGAAGAAAAGGAAGAAGCTCCGCTTGCTCATCGTGGGAATCGGGCTGGGCGGCATCGCCTATTCGGTCGCGAACAGGCAGAGGCCGGGCCCCTGCGTCCCCGCGGGCGGGCCGGAGGAGAGGGTAATCCTGAAGGACGAGGAGAACATCGGGGGCCTGGGCGCAATAATGGGGGCCCTGATCAACGAGCTCTTGAAGAACCCGGAGAAGCTCTCACTGCTCGACCAGATGAACCTGATACTGGCGATCGAGCCGACCGAGATGCCGGAAACGGCCATCACCCTCACGTTCTCCGACGGTTACATCGTCATCGAGCCGGGTGTGGTGCAGGACCCGGACATCCATATAAGCACCACCATGGAGATCCTGATGCAGATGTCCGGTATGGGCTCGGGGCTCGACGCGCTAAAGTTCTTCCAGACCCCCGAGGGCAAGCAGTTCATGGAGAAGGTCCGCGCGGGTGACCTCAAGATCAAGGGGCTTACCTCGCACCCCATCGCCATGTTGAAGTTCAGCAAGTTCCTCTCGCCTAGCGCGGCCTGACGAGGTTCGCGCGGGCACGGAGAGCTCCGGCGTTTCTCAATACGATGGAAAAG
>JAENXM010000106.1 GCA_016649525.1 Actinomycetota bacterium | reverse complement strand
TTATGTGAGCATCTGCTCCATGGTGAGCGCCGGGTGGCCCCTCTCCTCGAGGAACGGTAGTATCTCCTCCTCGGTCACCCCGACCTCCTCGTCAGCTATCTTGTCGACGAAGTCGGGAGTCCCAAGTTCCTCCGCCCTCTTCTGGAGCTGTTCCTTGAGTGTCTCCTTTAGCTCCTTAGGCATCCAGACGATGCGGTGGAAGCCGCCGTCGGCGCTGATGAACTTCTTGCTCGTTATATAGACCTTACCTATCCCGACGAAGCCGGGCGTGACGTTGCCGCCGCCGACGGAGCCCGCGAGCGATGAGAAACTCATCCCGCACGGTGTCACGCCGCTGTGCTCGCGGTTCACTATCATCACCCCGTTGCACAGGGGAAGGAAAGCTACTATGCACTCGAAGCAACCGCAGGAGGTCATCGGGTCCTCCATCATGGTGTACGCGTTGAACCTCTCGAGGTTCTTGCCCGAGTTGTTCCAGACGAACTCGTTCACGTTCTTCCACTGCCCCTTAGCCTCGTCTATCGACTCGCCCTTGGGGATCGGCTGGTTCGGGCCAGTCGGGTCTATCTCGTACGCAGCCTTGCAGTCGAGCCAGTTATAGGCCCCGCACAGGCCGAGACGCTCCGGGGTCACCACGCAGACGTGTGTCGGCGCGAACGACTGGCAGAGCGTGCACGAGTAGAAGATGTCGGTCGTCTCGTCTGTCATGCCCGCGGTCCTCTCGTCGCGGAACGCGTATTTCGTCTTCGCCCTCTCCTCCCACTCGGCGACGTCCTTCTCGTTCGTGTAGATGGTCACCTCGACCTTGTCCACGATGGCCGGGAAATCTCCGAGCAGTTTCGCGTGAATGATCTCGCCGTAGTCGCGTATCTTGAAGCCCTTGTCCTTTGCCTTATTGCTGATGCGGGTCCAGACGATGTCGCGCTGTCCCATGTGCCAGACGCCCTCGGCCCCGTTTATGAGGTGGTGGACCTGGCGCTCCAGGATGGACTCGAAGTCCTCCTGCATTTTTCGGCCTGCCACGTGCACCACGATGCCGAGCGGCAGCGCGCCGCCCGCCTCGACATCGTCGATCTCCGGTCCGACGACCTCTATCTTCCCGTCCTCGACCTCGTCCATCTCCTTCATCTCGACGAACTCGAATGCCGGGGTGATGTTCCCGCCGAACTGGACGTACATGTCCTCCTTGCGGATGCGCTCGCCCTCGAACGCGGGACCGTAGGCCATCGGTATCGGGACCTTGGTGACCTGGATCTTCAGGCCGCGCACCTCGACCGCCTTCTGCACTATCTGGTCGTGCGGTATGTTGGAGACCACATGCTCGTAGGTGCAGATGCCGGTCGGAAGGATCTCCGGGATCGGGGTATCCGCGATCGTGGGGAACCCGTAGTTTATTGCGCCGGCCGCGTTCGCGTACCATTCATCGGTGACCTCACCGAGGGTCAGCACGAACGCGAATATCCTGTTCTTGTTATAGAGAAGCACCTTGCGGAAGTCGCCGGGTTGCGCCCCTCCGAAGCTCATGGCAGCGCGAGCCGCGAAGCCGAGAGAATAAACGGCCGAGCCTATCTCGATACCGTACGGCACGATGCGGGTCTCCCAGCCCAGCTGCACGCCGATGCTGTCGAGCTGCTCCGCCACGGTGGTGCCGTTGTAGTGGCCGCTCGTCCAGACGTAAAGGTTCTTCTCCTGGAGCTCCTTCACTATCTTCTCGGCAGTCTGGGGGTCAGGGGCGGAGCCGATGAGCGCGCAGAACCCGGGGGCCGTCCCGTCCACGAACTCGACCCCTCTTTCGCGCATGATAACGTCGTCGGCCGCGCCGAGCCAGATACCGTCGACGGGGGGCGGACCGTCCACGTACTTGATAGCCTCCTCGATCTCCTCCATGAATAGCGTGGCCATTCCGGCGTCCAGGCCCGGCCCCAGGTACGGCGTCCAGAGATGTTCCGGCGGCACCGGAGGAGTGAGCTCCGCGGCCACCTTCATGACGGGCGGGCAGTCGCCGAGCTTCTCCACCTTCATCCCCGTCATCCCGTAGATGATGGGAAGGTAGTAGGCGGTGTTCGGAAAACCTACCTCCTGGTTCTCGCCGTACTTCTCGAGTGCCTCGTCAAGCCTGGCAGTCACCCTTTCGTGGATGGCGTGGGCCCCCTTGATCGCGGCGCTCAAAATGATCTTCGACATCCAAACTCCTCCTTGTAATGGTCAGGTCTTCACGGTCGGCCCTTACCCGCTATTCGATCTTCAACTCGCGCCTCATCGCCATGTCGTAGAGGACACGCTCGCGCTTGCCGAGTATACCCAGCGCCTCGCGCTTGTTATCGATCTGCGTTAGCAGCTTGGTCACCATCTTGTCGGGGTCGGGCTCGAAATCCCAGGTGTTACCGAAGACCTTTTTATACCCGTTGAACAGGTAATCGGTGAGCTTCTGGCTCCCCGTGGTCGGCCAGCTGGCCCCGAAGATCGTGTAGGCTCCCGAGGCCACGAAGTACTGCCCGATGGCGATAGCCTTCTCGCTCATCCACTCGGGGGCACAACCCGCCGCAGGCAGGTCGGATATGTCGTCACCCAGGCCGCCCTCGTGGACCATCTCGGTGAGTGCAATCAGTATCCGGCTGTTGTCAACGCAGGAACCTACGTGCAGTACCGGCGGTATGCCCACCGCCTCGCAGATCTCGCGGAGGCCCTGCGGCATGACGCCTTCCTTGTAAGCGATCTCAGGTGTCATAAGCCCGGTCTTGGCCACCGCTTGCGCGGCGCACCCGGTCATCACCACCAGGCACCCGTTCGCGACGAGCTCCCTGGTGACCTGAACGTGTACCGAATCGTGCGGGACCCGGGGGTTGTTGCAGCCGACCACGCCTACCACCCCGCGTATACGGCCGTCGATGACGCCATCGTTCAGGGGGCGGTAGGAAGCGCGGAACCGGCCTCCCAGCATGTAGTTGACGTACTCGTGATCGTACCCGGCGATGAAATCGCTTGTCTTGTCCGGGATCTCCACCTTTCCTCGATTGGGGAAGTTGTCTATCGCCATCTCGACTATCTTCTCTGCAATGTCCAGGCCGTGCTCCTCGTGGAACTCTACGAACTCGGCGAACGGCATCTTTGCTTTACTACTGGTGGTTATCACCTTGGTGTGGTAGCACTTGGACAGCTCGCCGATGGCCTGGTAGACGCACTGCACATCAACGATCATGGCGTCCACGGCGCCCGTGATAATGGCGAGCTCCTGCTGGAGCACGTTCCCCGCGACAGGGATGCCGTGCCGCGAGAGTATCTCGTTCGCGGTACAGCAGATGCCTGCGATGTTTATTCCCTTGGCACCCTTTTCCTCCGCCTTCTTTATCATGTCCTCGTTCTGGCTGGCCAGCAGTATCATCTCGGAGAGTATAGGCTCGTGGCCGTGAACTATGATGTTGACCTGGTCCTCGGAGAGCACCCCGAGGTTTATCTTGGCCTTCAGGGGGGTGGGAGTCCCGAACAGGATATCCTGTAGTTCGGTCCCTATCATCGAACCGCCCCAGCCGTCCGCCAGAGCGCACCGGGAACCCTGCAGCATGATGTTCTCCATGTCCTGGTCCACGCCTATCGAGGTGCGGTGCATCGTCTCCACTACCTCGCGGTCGATGCCGCGGGGGAATATTCCCAGCTTGCGCCAGATCCCCTTGCGGGGCTCGGGCGCCCTCCAGGCGAACTGCAACTCGCCTTCCTGGTTTCCGAACATGGCCAGGCAGGTCTCACCCACCTCTAGTGCGATCTCCTCGACAGGGCGGTCTTCGACCTTTATCCCCAGGTCCGCGGCGACCTCGAGCAGCTTTATGCGGTCCTTGATCTGGTACCCCTCGGCCTCACCCTTTGCTGCCAGCACCAGGGTGTGGGCGACCGCCCTGCCGTGGTCGGAGTGGGCGGATGTGCCGGCGGCTATCATGCGCGCGAAGTTCCTCGCGGCCACCACCTCCGGGGTCGCGCCGCAGATGCCCCTCTTCTCGGGCTCACCCTCTTTCTTGGTCGGGGTGAGGCGGCAAGGTCCCATGGCGCAGTTCTTGCAACATATACCGCTCGCCCCGATGGTGCATGACTTCATGTCGTCAACCCTGCTGAAGGCCGTCTGCCGGTCCTCGGCAGCCGCCTTCTTCAGCATCTCAATCGATGCTTCACACGAACTTTTTTCTTCAAGCTCTGCCAACTTCACTCAACTCCTTGCTCAACCCGTGCGCGGTAGCCGACTTTCAGCCGGCGCTCCTATCCCATCAAAGTGTCGATTACCTTCCTTACGGTCTTTATCGCGTCAGGGTGCCTCATTATCACGATGTCGGCGCCGGCAATGAGAAGCGTCGACGCTGTCAATATCTCCCAGAGAACGCCCCTCTTGTTCTCGTCGCCCCAGGCCGGTTCATCGGCAGCAGGCGCCTTCGCTTCTTTAGCTTTCCAGCTTTCGACACCCACATCTGCGACAAGAGGCATCTGTGTCATGCCGTCGTCCTGGTAGAGGGCAGCGAGCTTCAGCCTCTCCATCACCGAGTATGTGTACTCGAGGCCGTATCCGAGGGCGCCGGTCGTCGGGTCTACGATTATGTTCCCGACGTCCAGTCCCAGGTTTGAAAGCAGGATGTTCAGCTGCTTGGCCAGGTTGACGTCTATCGGCGTCTTCGCCGCGACTGTCTGCTTGTATCCGATGGCCGCGGCGCCTATCGTCTTGTAGTTGTCCTCGAGGGCGGGCCCCAGCACCACGTTCTTTCCCTCGGTGGCGATAGCCACAGCCTTGAGTACTTCACCGTCCTTCTCGGCATCCTCGGAGCCGTAGACGATCACCGGGATCGTCACGGCTTCGGCAACTGCATTCGCCGTCTGGGCAGCCTGATCACCCGGCTTGTCGTCTCCCTTCGGATCCGTGCTCTTCAGGCGAAGCGCTATGAGGTCGGCCCCCCACTCGTCCTGTGCTTTCTTCGCCCAGGCAACGGGGTCTGAAAGGACATCCGAGAGCGGTTCCGCTACAACGGGTGACCAGCCCTGCGGGTTGTCGTCGTACACCTCTACTGCGATAAGCGGCCGGTTGGGCATCTGCCCTTCGAACAGGTAGAAGGGAAGCACGTTCTCCCCGCCTACCTTCACCGCCGCGTCTCCCGTTCCGAGTGGAACTTCCCTTATCTTTGAATCAGTCGTCTCCTTTGGCACCTCAAACGCCATTTTTTCTCCCTTCCTTTCTACGCCTGCTGGTCCAGGACCGCATTGATTTTAATCAAACGGGCCCCGGCTATCCATCTATGAGTCTCTATTCGAGTCCGGCCTGAATCTTCGCGGCCGCGAGCGCGTTCTTGAGAAGCATCATGTTCGTAACGGCGCCTACGCCCCCGGGCACCGGTGTTATCGCCTTCGCCTTTTCCTTCACGCCGTCGAAATCCACGTCTCCGACCGTCTTCGTCTTGGGCTTTCCCTTCTCGTTCAGGACGGGGTTGCCCTCGTCGTCGAGCACCTTGACCCGGTTGATGCCGACGTCTATGACGATGGCGCCCTCCTTGACCAGGTCCGGCCCGATCAGGCCGGCCTTCCCGGCCGCGACTATAAGTATGTCGGCGCCGGTCGTGTGCTTCTCCAGGTTCCCGGCCTGCGAGGTGAAGACGTGTGTCACGCTCGTGGTGGCGTTACGGTTGAGCGCCAGCAGCGCGACCGGCTTCCCCACGATGTTACTGTGGCCTACCACCACGATTTCCGCGCCCTCGAAGTCCAGCCCGACCCGCTCGAGGAGCTCCACGCACGCCGACGGGGTACATGGCGCGAGCGTAGGCTCGCCGAGGGTCAGGCGCCCCATGTTGAACGGGTGGAAACAGTCGATGTCCTTGTCAACCCTGATCGTGTTTATGACGGCGGAGTCGGAGATTTGCTCGGGGAAAGGCCTCAACGGGAGTATCCCGCTGACGGCGGGGTCCTCGTTCAGCTCCTCAACGACCTTCACCACCTCTTCCTCGGTGGTCTCGGCCGGAAGGGTCTTCTCGATATAATTGAAACCGACCGACTCGCAGTTCTTCTGGACCTGGCCCCGGTACATCCTTGCCCCGAAATCCTCCCCGACCATCAGCGTCGCGATCC
>JAENXM010000104.1 GCA_016649525.1 Actinomycetota bacterium | reverse complement strand
GAGGGCTGAGAACCTCTCGAGCAGTATGATGTTTGACGCGGCATTAGGACGCGCTGCCGGAGATCTAGAAAAGACCGCCACTATCGCGCTCGGTTTGGTGGATACGGGAGGGCTCTATTTGGCGATTAAAGGGAGCAGCGTTGAGGCTGAGGTCAGCGAAGCGATTGAAGCAATAGGAGCCTCGGGTGGAAAGCTGGTAGGGATCGAGAAGCCCGTGTACCCGGAGGATTTTGGAATAAAGGATAGAGTCTCGCTTGTGGTGATAAGGAAGATATAAGATATTGTTCGCCAGGTTCTAGGAGAAGATCCATGACCGATGAATGCGAAGTGACCGGGGAGAATATCGATACCGATAGCGGCATCCTGAGGACCATAGCGATAACAAACCAGAAGGGCGGGGTCGGCAAGACAACCACTGCGATAAACCTCAGTTCCTGTCTGGCGAAGCTAGGTCATAGAGTGCTAATGGTAGACATGGATCCCCAGGGTAACGCGACGAGCGGGGTGGGGATTGAGAAGGCAGAGATTGCCGAGTGCGTATACGACGTACTGATGGATGGGCTGGATCCGCGTGCTGTCATCAGACGCGGTCCTGTCGATGGGATGGACGTGATACCCTCCACGTTAGATCTGGCGGCTGCGGAGATCGAGCTAGCCGCGGAGTTATCGCGCGAGAACAGGCTCCGAAGGGGGCTGGAGACGATACGGTCCGATTATGAGTTCATAATAATCGACTGCCCTCCGGCGCTTGGACTTTTGACGATAAACGGCCTCGCGGCGGCGGAAGAGACCATCATACCGATACAGTGTGAATACTACGCGCTCGAGGGCCTTGTATATCTGTTTCGGACGATAAAGAGGGTGAAGCTGCATTTGAATCCGGAGCTCCGGATAACCGGGGTGCTGCTCACGATGTTCGACTCGAGGACCAACCTGTCGCGTGACGTGGAGGCTGAGGTGAGGAGGGAATACCCGCAGCTGGCGATAGAGACCGTCATCCCTCGTACCGTCAGGCTCTCCGAGGCGCCTGGTTTTGGAAAGCCGATCATCCTTTACGATCCCTCTTCGAAAGGAGCCTGGGCGTACACGGAGCTTGCGAAGGAAGTGGTGAAAAGTGGCCAGGAGAGGACTGGGCAAGGGGCTGGACGTGCTGATTGGCTCCGCGGCGACAGCGCAGGGGCACCGGCTTGAAGAGATCCCCATAAAGGACATCAAGCCGAACCCGAGGCAGCCGCGTATGATGTTCGATCCGGATGGCCTCGAAGAGATGGCCCGGTCAATAGATGTTTTTGGGGTCGTTCAGCCTATTATAGTGAGGTCCGTCGGGACCGAGTATGAACTGGTCGCGGGGGAGAGAAGGTGGCGCGCCGCCCGGATGGCGGGCCTAGAGAAGGTGCCGGCGATCGTCCGGGATTCGACGGAGACGGACTCGCTCGAGATGGCGCTGATCGAGAACCTTCATCGCGATGATCTCAACGGGATCGAGGAGGCCACCGCTTTTCAGCAGTTGCTGGACGACTTCGGCATCACCCACGAGGAGCTTTCGCGCAGGGTAGGCAAGAGCAGGGCGCAGATCACGAACACAATACGCTTGCTGCAGCTGACGCCTTCGATACAGCAGCAGATCATGGAGGACAGGATCACGACGGGACACGCGAGGGCGCTTCTGGCCTTGCAGGACGAGCCCGAGCTGCAGGAGAAGCTCGCGCTGCGCATCGCCAAAGAGGGATTATCGGTGCGACAGGTCGAAGATTCCGTCCGTTCTCTCAAGGGGGAGGAAGGGCCCCGCAAAGAGCGGCAGAAAACGCACCTCCCCCACGAGGCTGTGGAGATGTTCAAGATGCTTGAGGAGATTCTGGACACCAGGGTCAAGGGCTCGCTCGGCAGGCTGAAGGGAAGACTCGTCATAGAGTTCATCGACGTGGGCGACCTGAAAAGGATCTACAGCGTTATCGCGGGTTCTGAAGCGGCGACCCCCGGGCCGTCAGGTGAGGGCAAGCTCGACTAACCTCTCGACAAGATCCTCGAAAGACATGCCGGCTGCCTCGGCGGCCAGCGGAAGCAGGCTGGTCTCAGTCATCCCGGGGCTGATGTTCAGCTCCAGTACGTACGGCACGTTGTCCAGGCCGACCATGATGTCTACCCTCGAGAGGTCCTTGCATCGGAGAAGCTCGTGAGTGGCCCTGGCCACGCGCTCGACCTCGGCGGTGACCTTCTTGTCCAGCCTCGCGGGGATGAAATAGTCCGTTTTCCCCGGGGTGTATCGGGATTCGAAGTCGAAGAACCCGGAGCCGGGCACGATCTCCACAACGGGCAGGATCTCCGGGTCTTCCGTTCCGATCAAGCTGACCGCGACCTCGCACCCCTCTATATACTGCTCGAGGAGAACCCGGTCATCGTACCCGAGGGCCGCTATCAGCGCGCCGGGGAGGTCCTCGCGTTTCTCGACGATCCTGACCCCCAGGGCCGAGCCCTGGGCCGCCGGCTTGACCACGAGCGGGGCGCCCAGCTTCTCCCATGCGTCGCCCAGGAGTTCCGATGCGCCCATCTCCTGCAGGGTCGAAGAGCTGAGCGTGTAGTACCCGGGGGTCGGGATCCCGTGCGCGCGGAAAAGCTCCTTCGAGAGGACCTTGTTGAAACCTATCATGCTCGGCAGGGGCCCCGGTCCCGTATAGGGGATCTCGATTATATCCAGGAGCTCCTGGATCGTGCCGTCCTCGCCGTACTTCCCGTGCAGCGCGATGTAGACGAGGTCCGGCCTGTCCGAAAGAAGGCGGGGCACCAGGGTTTCATCGACGTCCAGGCTTGTCACGCCGTAGCCCCGGCTCACCAGAGCCCTTGCGACGCGCTTGCCCGACTTGAGCGAGACGCTCCTCTCTAGGGAGCGACCTCCCATGAGCACTGCGATCTTGGCCTTCATGCTGACTCCTCCTCCCGGGGCATCTGTCAGGGATGATCGAGCCCCAGCGAATGGTAAAGTTCTATCTCTTTTCTTATGACCTTTCCGAGGCGTTTTATTCCCTGGACGATCTGCTCCTCGGGGGGGAAGCTGAAGTTCAGCCTCATGTGGTTCGCCCCGGAGTAGTCGGGATAGAAAGCGGTGCCGGGTACGTAGGCGAGCTTCTGCTCGATGGCGAGCGGGAGCATCTTGGACGTGTCGAGATATTCGGGCAGCGTCACCCATATGAAAAGGCCGCCCTGCGGGTGCGTCCAGCGCGCCTCCTTCGGGAAGTGTTTCTCCAGGCTCTTCAGCATCGTGTCGCGTCGGGAACGGTAAATGTTCTTCTGGTTCTCGAGGTTCTTCTTCCAGATATCCTGGCTCAGGTACGCCTCCGCGAACATCTGGTTCAGGCTGCTGGAACAGAGGTCGGCCGACTGCTTCAGCACTGCGAGTTTCTCGACCACGGGCGCGGGCGCCATGACCCAGCCGACCCTGATACCGGGGGAGACTGTCTTGGAGAGCGTCCCGAGGTAGACGACCCGGTGCGGGGCACGGCTTGCAAGAGTCTTCTCGGGCTTGCCCTCGAAGCGGAGAAGCCCGTAGGGGTTGTCCTCGATTATGAGCAGGTCGTGCTTCTCCGCGAGCTCGATGAGCTTATCGCGGCGGCTTTTCTGCATGGTGACGCCCGCGGGGGTCTGGAAATTGGGCACGACGTAGACGAACTTGGGAGCCGACGCGTCGGCGCGTTGGAGCTCCTCCTCCAGCAGTTCCACTCGCATTCCCATGTCGTCGAGCGGGATCGTTGTTATCCTGGGGCCGTTCGGGCAGAAAGCCGCCAGGGCACCGACATACGTGGGCGCCTCCATGACTATCGTGTCACCAGGGTCGATGAATAGGCGGCCTATGAGGTCGAGGGCCTGCTGGCTGCCGGTGGTGATCAGGATGTGCTCGGGTTCGGCGCTCAGGCCTTCCTCGGCCATGACCTCGACCAGCCTCGACTTGAGCATCTCCAGGCCCCCGGTCTCTCCGTACTGGAAGGCCTCGGTGAAGCCCTCTCTGAGCACGTCGTTCATGACGCGGGAGAATTCCTCCGGAGGTAGCCCGCCTATGTAGGGGAGTCCCCCTCCGAAGGATATGATGTCGGAGCGTCCCGTTATGCTCAAAAGGTCCCGGATGTCGGAGGACCTGACGAGTGTGGATGCTTCGGAGTAAAGCTTTGTATAAGGGTCGAAGATAATTTCGGGCGACATTACATCTCCTAAACCGCCGGCGTCTGATGCGGCGGCCCCGAGAGTTCTAATGAAGTTAACGCAGGGGGACCTGCTTGTCAATTGACGCCGGGGTGATGACCGGAAGGCCGGGGTAACGGCCCGGCGTCTTAAGTCCGGCCATGTGAAAGACCCGCAGGTTCTTAACACTTCGAGGCTCTATGCCGATATTAATTGTTGACGGCTGTGCCGGTGACCTACTTCCTTGCATTGGAGCAGGTACGCCAAGGGGCGGGTCAGGGTGAGCACGGCTGTCTGTGTGGAGGCTTGAGTATTAGAACGGAAGAGTAGCAATGAAATATAATTGAGGCCCAAAAGCCATTATCAGGAGTGTGGCGGATTGCTCAGTGAAGACCAGGCATTTGCGCTCCTCAAGAGGAGACTGTTCATCGACAGGGGCCTCGATTGCGAGCAGTACAAGGAAAACTATCTGAAGAGGAGGATCGCAGTCCGGCTCAGGGCGAGGAACTGCCGGAACTACCTCGAGTACCTGCGGGTTCTCCGGGTGGATCCGGAGGAATATACGCAGCTTCTGAACCAGCTGACCATAAACGTGACGCAGTTCTTCAGGGACAAGGATGTTTACGACAAGATTCGAGACGAGGTGATCCCGGGCATGCTGAAATCGAAGGGGTCGGTCGGGAGCAGATCGCTCAGGGTCTGGTGCGCCGGCTGTGCAAGCGGAGAGGAGCCTTACTCCATGGCGATGCTCTTAGACCACGTGCTCGGTAACGAATTAGACAACTGGAACGTCCGTGTACTGGGGTCGGACATAGACGACAGGAGTCTGGCGGTCGCCAGGGAGGGCGTTTATCAGGATAGTGACCTGCTCGAGGGCATGGACCAGGACAGGTACTTCAAGAAGCTGGAGACGGGCAACGGGATCGCTTACCAGGTCCGGGAGCACGTGCGCAGGCGGGTCAAGTTCGAGAAACTGAACCTGTTCGAACTCGAGGGGCGGCGGCACTATGACATGGTTATGTGCAGGAATGTTCTCATATATTTCTCGCGGAACGTGCAGGCCCGCATCGTCGAGATCATCGCGTCGAGCATCATGAGGGACGGGTACGTCGTCCTCGGGAAGTCGGAGACGCTCAGTCACGCGTCCTCTGCGCTTTTCCAGGCGGCGTTCCCACGCGAGAGGATATACCAGCGCGTCCCCGGGACGGTAAGGCCTGGTGTCGCAAAGGGGGCTATAAGTGGATGATTCGATCCGCGGGCCTGCTTGCTGTTTGATACGGAGATGAGTCGTCATGGCTGCAGTTAGGGAGAGCATGGAGAGAAGTAAAGAGAGCCTTCTGGTGAACTCGTGGCGAGCGCTGTCGATAACGCGCAGGTTCTGGATGCGCACGTTGATTCTTGCCCTTCCCGTCGCGACCCTGGCAGGCGTTCTTGGCGTACTGGTACTTGTGGAAGACCCGACGCCTGAAAAGTGGCTGATCGGCGTCGCGTTGGGTTTTGGCGCGGGAGTGCTGGCCGTGGCCATCGCTGGTGGCGCGGCTGCAGCCATGTATGTGAGGCCTTTGGAAAAACTCGAGGTCTTCTCAAGGCGGCTGATGAGCTGTGACTTCAGCGCCGATGCCGCTATAAGCACGAGGTCCGAGCTCAGGTCGATCAGCCTCGCCCTGAACGAGATGCTCGGATCTCTGCGCGGGCTCACCGACGAGATGCACGGTGTCGTGGACGACGTCGCGGGTTCGAGCAACCTCATGGCCTCGGTTTCGAAGGATACGAGCGACGCCTTTCAGGCGACGGCTACCACGATATCCGCCCTTGCCAAGGGGGCGGAGGACCAGGTGCAGTCGATGATGGTGGCTTCCTCCACCATAAACAAGATGGCGGAGGAGATCGAGCGCGTCGCCGAAGCCTCGCACGAGGTCGCCAAGTACAGCGGGGAGGCAAGGGTGACGGTCGAGGACGGGGTCGACTCGGTCAACAGCGCCACCGAGAAGATGGGACTCCTGGT
>JAENXM010000055.1 GCA_016649525.1 Actinomycetota bacterium | reverse complement strand
GAACAGTACTACAGCTACCCCATGGCCCCTTAAATCCATCAGGCCACACCGCCAAGATAAAATCTTTTCCGCTCAGTGTGCCATCTTCGAGAAAAACAAGGAATCACAGACCTCAAGCAGGCACTGCCCGTGACCAAACAGAAAGAATTATATATATTCGGCGCGCACCGCTACAAGGGTGCCGGTCCACGGTATGGCAAATATTCTCCTCTTCTTTTTCCCCTCTCTCCAGCCCTTCTGGAACTCTACCGGCATAAGATTCGGTTCTTTCAAGAGATCTGCGGTCATTCTCTCAAATCTACATTGATCGTGTGGCTTCTCTTCGTCCAAATTAAACATAAGGTATTGGCGATGTTCGGGTAACTTACACAGGCCCACTTATGTTGACACTAAAAAACCCTGGAACATAGACTTATCCAGAATGTGGGTACCCTGACTCGCGACAAGTTCGGGGGTGTGGCCGTGCGGTCCAGAACTTTGGCGAAAACTATCAGAGAAATCATCCCCCTCGCTCTCCTGCTTTTTGTTTTATGGTTGATATTTACCGCTAAAACAAACTGGCACCACCTGCTTCTGGGCGCCATCGTTTCCGTCCTTTTCTCCTGGTTCTCCTACTATCTGCTTAGGGGAAGGCTCGACCCCCACCTGAAAGCGGGGGTCGCGTTGAGGTTCCCCCTTTTCGCGGTCCTCCTTTTCTGGGAAATCATCAAGGCGAACTGGGATGTTCTCAAAAGGGTTCTCGCGCCCAGTCTGCCGATAAGCCCCCGCATAATCGACTTTGAGTCATACCTCGAATCCGACATCGCGAAGACGGTTCTCGCAAACTCCATAACCCTCACGCCCGGCACCGTGACAGTCGACATACAGGGGCAGCGCTTTTTCATCCACTGCCTCTCAGAGGACCAGGTCGAAGACCCGGGGGAGGGAAGGCTCCAACGGATGACTGCCTGGCTGCTCAAGGAGGGACCCCCTGAGATGAGGAGGCTGAAGTGAACTACTTCTTCCTGGCAGTCGCCGCGGCGGTCATGGTAAACGCCTTCCTGTGTCTCTACCAGGGGGCGAAAGGTCCCACGATTCAGGACCGTGTCATCAGCATCAACATAGTCAACACCAAGACGCTCGTGGTGCTTCTCTTCGTCTTCTTCGCGATCGGCGAGCCGGGGACGTACCTGGATATCGCCCTGGTCTACGCGCTTTTGAATTTCGTGGTTACGGTCGCGGTTTCGAGGTACATCGAAACGGAGAGGATTGCAGTTGAGTGAGTACGTGCGCGACGCTTTCATAGTGCTGTTCAGCCTTACCGGCCTCTTCTTCTTCGTGGGTGGCACCGTTGGACTACTTCGTTGCCCCGATCTTTACGCGAGGCTCCACCCCTCCACCAAGTGCGACACCCTGGGGGCGTGCTCAGTAATACTCGCGCTCTGCTTGCAGGCCGGTGCATCATTCGTTACCCTCAAGCTTCTCGCTATCGCGTTCTTCCTGCTCCTCTCGTGCGCCACCTGCGGCCACGCCATAGGGCGCAGCGCCTTCCGCAGCGGGGTGGTACCCTGGCACAAGCCGGGGGTCAAACCCTGGCCGATCGAGGAGGACGAATGAACTGGGCTTTGAACCTCTTGCTTCTTCTGTTCCTGGTCACAACTGCCGCCGTCGCGATACGCCTGCGGGACCTTCTGGCCGTCGCCATCGTGTTCAGCGCCTACAGCCTGATGATGGCGATACTGTGGACCCAGCTAAGGGCGCCGGACCTCGCACTCACGGAGGCGGCGGTCGGCGCCGGTGTAACGACCGTCCTGTTCGTGCTTACCATCTTCAAGACGACCAGGAGGGAGGACTAGTGCGAAAGGCCGCGGTTCTGGGGGCGCTTCTCATAATAGGCGCGATGCTCCTTTTCGCCATCGGCAAGATGCCCGCCATGAACAGCAGGAATGCGCCGGATAAGACACACGTCATCCCCAGATACCTGGAGAAAGGCGAGGAGGAGGGCGGCGCGAAGAACATCGTCACCGGCGTCATACTCAACTACAGGGGCTACGACACCATGGGCGAGGTCACGGTAATATTCAGCGCGCTCTGCGCCGTCGTCGCCCTGCTCGACAGGGAGAAGCGGGGCCTGAGCCGGTCGAGCCCTGATGCCTCCGGCGTTCGAAGCAGCGTCATAGTGAGAACAGTTGTGCGCTTCGCTTTCCCGGTCATCGTTTTCTTCGCCGTCGCCTACATGATGCTTCACGGCGAAGGCTCTCCCGGGGGAGGATTCCAGGGCGGCGCCATCCTCGGCGCGAGCGTCATCGTTTTCACGCTCGCGTTCGGGCTTCCCGAATCCACCCGCCGCATGCCCTTGAAAGTACGAATACCCCTCGAGAGCACAGCGATAGTCGGCTTCCTTGCGATGGGAATCATAGGCCTCGCCTACGGCGTCAACTTTCTGACTTACCTGTTGCCGGGGGTACACGGAGCAATGGCCCAGACCGTTCGAAACCTCATGATGACGGTAATCGAGGTAGGCATCGGAATCGGCGGCGGGGTCATCTTTATCTCCATAGTCTTCGCCATGATGAGAGAGGATAAGTATGAACTTCAGCCGGATGTTCCACAACCTTAACTACGTGGTATCGGCTCTGCTCTTCCTGATGGGCCTCTACACGGTCGTGGTCAAGCCAAACCTTATCAAGAAGTTGATCGGCCTAAACATCATGGAGACATCGGTTTTTCTCTTCATCGTCTCCATCGGCATGGTCGAAGGCGGGGAGGCCCCTATCGTCGCGGAGGGGGTCAAATCCTCTCAAATGGTGAATCCAATCCCACAGGCACTCATACTGACCGGCATCGTCGTCGCGGTCAGCACCACGGCCGTGGCGCTCTCTCTTTGTCTCAAGATCCATGAACGCTACGGGACCCTGAACGCAGCCGAGATACTGGGGAGGGGGGAGCCCTGAGCGCCTCCTTCCACCACCCTGTCCTCATAGTCGCCGTGCCGCTCGCATTCGCCGCGCTCTGTCCCATCTGGGGTATGTGGAGGCGCAAGGCCTGCTTCCCCTGGTCCCTGTTAGGCGTAGCGATAACAAGCTTTCTCGTCTGGTCGCTTATCGGAAAGGTAAACGCGAGTAAGGTTGTCGCCTACAACGTGAGCGGCTGGAGGCCGCCCTGGGGCATCCAGATAAGGATAGATTATATGGGCCTTTTGATGGCCTGCTTGATAACTGGCGTGGGGCTCATGCTTCTGATCTACTCCTGGCGTTACATCGTAAGCGAGATCAAAGAGGAAAGGATCCCTTATTATTACACCCTGTACCTGTTGATCTTCACCGCCATGCTCGGGTTCTCCATAACCAGCGACCTTTTCAACTTCTTCGTCTTCATGGAGATCTTCTCCATCACTTCTTATGCCCTGGTGGCGATATCCGGTGAGCGCATGGCGCTCAGGGCCGCCTTCAAGTACCTCCTCATGGGAGCGATCTCAAGCCTGACGGTACTCTTTGCCATCGCCTTCCTCTACAGCGCCACCGGAAGCCTCAACATGCTGGATATATCAAGCAGGTTGAAATCAACCGCCTACCTGCCGGTCGCAAGCGTGGCGCTCATTCTCTTCATCGCCGCGTTCGCCGTCAAATCGGCTCTTTTCCCGGTCCACGTATGGCTTCCGGACGCCCACTCCATCGCGCCTTCCCCGGTAAGCGCGCTGCTTTCCGCGCTGGTGATAAAGATGGGCGTACTGGGAATTTTCCGCATCCTTTTCACCGTCTACGGGCACAGCTTCTCGGGACTTTCATCCACCTGGAATTCCATTGCCGGCGTCGTCGCCTGGGCGGCGGCCCTGTCGATCATCCTTGGGTCCGTCATGGCCATCATCCAGCGGGACCTCAAGATCATGATCGCCTATTCTTCCGTATCCCAGATCGGCTATATACTGCTCGGAATCACGCTCATCTCCACCAGGGGTATGGCCGGGGGGCTTTATAACATAGTGGCCCACGCGATGGGCAAGGCATGCTTATTCCTCGTCGCGGGGATTTTCATATATAAACACGGCCTCAGGAGGATAGAGAACCTCCGCGGTATCGGGAGGACGATGCCGGTGACGGCGGGAGCGTTCGCCCTGGCCGCCCTCTCGATCGTGGGCGTTCCCCCCTCAGCGGGATTCGTGGCCAAGTGGTACATACTCTGGGGGTGCTTCCAGGAGGGCCAGTATGCCTTCGTCATCGTGGTGTTGCTGGGAAGCCTTCTTTCCGCCGTATACTGTTTCCGGGTCGTCTACTACATGTTTTTCACGGGTGCTGGGAGGCCCGGTGTTGGACTCGACGAGGCACCGTTCACCATGTTGGCGCCCACTGCGATACTCTCGGTGGGCACTCTTTTCTTCGGCATCTTCGCAACACTGCTCTTACCATCACTCAACAATGCTGCCCGCGTCCTTTTACTCAAATGAGGTATCTGCGAACTGAATAGACGTCCGAACGATAAACGGCCCGGGAGACGGTATCCTTCGCCGAAACCGCCCGGATTAATTACAATCAAACCCTATAAGCGCAGGGGGTGGAATTGAGCAAGATAGTCCATTCGGTTCTCCCGGCCATAATAATGGCGGTACCCTGGCTCGCGATCCCGGGTGCCGTCCTCTGGGGGAAAAAGCGTCCCGGGGCCGCCAAGGCGGTCTACGTAGGCTGCACCGCGGCAACATTTCTCCTGATCACGACCATGTACCCGCGCGCCATGGACGGGGTAGTCTCGGTCCAGCACCTTGTCGAGGTGGCACCCGGAATCAACCTTGCGTTCAGGGTTGACACTCTTGGCTTTTACTTCGCCATCCTGCTTTCGGTGATCTGGCTCCTCACCACCGTGTATTCACTCGGCTACATCCGCACCCGGGAAACCCGTTACTACTGTTTTACCGCGATCAACCTCTCCTTCTGTCTGGGTGTGGCTTTTTCCGCCAACATGTTCACGCTGTTCGTCTTCTATGAGCTCATGAGCCTGTTCACATACCCGCTCATCATCCACGAGGAGACAGAGATCGCCCGTCGTGCAGGCCTCAAGTACCTCGTTTACACGATAACCGCCGGAGCGGTAATCCTTGCGGCCTTGATCATGCAGTACTACTACGGCGGCACGCTTTCTTTCCTGGGACACGGTACCCTGAACTCCGAGACCATCAGCAAGCCGGTTCTTTTGATCATCTTCTCTGTTTATATGCTCGGATTCGGGGTAAAGGCATGCATCATGCCGCTGCACGGGTGGGTCCCGGACGCTCACCCGGCGGCGCCCTCCCCTACGAGCGCACTCCTTTCAGGGGTCATCCTGAAGGTTGGCGCTTTCGGGATAATCAGGGTGCTGTTCGATGTCTTCGGCATCAAACTGCTGGGCGACCTCGGGGTAGCACTTCCGATGCTCTGGGTGGCGAGCTTCACGATCATCGTCGCATCGCTATTCGCCATAACCCAGAACGACCTGAAGAGGCGGCTCGCTTACTCCAGCGTTGCCCAGGTCTCCTACATAATCCTGGGCCTTTTCCTCCTGTCACCCGACGGCGCAATTGGGGGGCTGCTGCAAATCGCGCACCACGCGTTCATGAAGGGCACCCTGTTCCTGTGCGCCGGGATCATAATCCACGAGACCGGCAAACGGGACATCAGGGAGATGAACGGCATCGGGTCGAAACTCCCGATTACAATGCTTGCGTTCTCCGTAGCGGCCCTCGGGATGATGGGAACGCCCCTGACCTGCGGATTCATCACGAAGTGGGAGCTCGGCCTCGGCTCCATCCAGGCCCACCGCCCGTACTTCATAGCTGTACTGCTGCTGAGCGCTTTACTCAACGCGGTTTATTTCCTGCCTATAATCTACATCGCGTTCTTCAAGGGGGATCCCATGGACAAGCTTCTCAAGCACGAGACGTCACGAACCATGATGGTCCCCGTGATCATCGGGGCAGCTTTCGTCGTGATCCTGGGGATATTTGTAACCGTACCCGGGCTGCCTTACTCCCTCGTCAAGATCGTGGTAAAGGCTTTGTTCTGAAGGTTCTAGAGAGATAGATGGAGAACGCCGTGAGAAGTCCCGAGGTGGTCAACTCCTTATTGCCGGCAATCGCCTTGTTGCTGCCGCTTCTGGGGGGGCTTGCGGTACTGGTAGTGGGCGACCGCCGGGAAGGGCTCCGCAACCTGCTCGCCGTTGTCTTTTCAGCCGCTGCCTTCGTCTGCTGCGTCGCGATGTTTCCCGCGGTTATGATCCGCGGGTCCAGTCTGACGGTAACGTTGAACGTCCTGCTTGGGGATTTCCGGCTATCTGTGGACCCTCTTGGACTGATCTTCGCGCTCGCTGCGTCACTGGTCTGGCTCATGTCAACGATATACGCCTGCAACTACATGCAGCACGAGCAGAGAAGGACCAGGTACCACGCTTTTTCCCTTTTCACCGAGGCTGCCACCCTGGGAGTCTTTCTGGCATCCGACTACTTCGTCCTTTTCGTCTTCTTCGAGCTGATGGGACTGCTCGCCTACCTGCTGATAGTCCATAACCAGACATACGAGGCAAGGAAAGCGGGCGTAAAATATATATACATGACCGTGTACGGAGGTCTCAGCCTCCTTTGCGGGATACTGCTGTTCGTCTCCTACGCGAGAAGCCTCGGTTTCGGCGCCCAGGCCGGCAGCGCCTTCCTCACAAGCTCAATCTGCTTTGTCGTCTCGGGATTCATGATAGGGGGCTTTGGCGTCAAGGCCGGTATGGTGCCCTTACACGTGTGGCTTCCGCTCGCGCACCCCGCGGCCCCGTCCCCGGCCAGTGCGCTCCTTTCCGGCATCATCATAAAGGCCGGCGCCTACGGCTTCATACGAGTGATCTACACATTCCACTCGGGAGCCGAGGGGGTGGGAGGGGCGCTCGTGAAGCACGGACACGAGGCCGCCGGACAGGTTCCGGTCTACATGCACAATCTGCACGACCTGGGGTGGGTGATAATCTGGCTCGGGATACTCACCATGGTCGTGGGGATGGTCCTCGCCCTGGTGCAGGACAATGTCAAGCGCCTACTGGCCTACTCCAGCATCAGCCAGATGGGATACATTCTGATAGGGCTGGGAATCGGCGCATACCTCGGGGCGGAGGGCGCCATCGGGTTGGCCGGCGGTATCTACCACATAATGAACCACGCCTTCTTCAAGTCCCTGCTGTTCCTCGGGGTCGGCGCGGTCTATTATGCGACCCACCAGCTCGACATGACGAAGCTGGGGGGGCTCTGGCGCAAGATGCCCTACACCACGGCCTTCACCTGCATCGCCGGCCTGGGCCTAATGGGGATAACCGTTTTCAATGGTTTCGCGAGCAAGACTCTGCTTCACCATTCGATACTGGAGTCGCTCGAACCCGGCGGGCCCTGGCTGAGGGCGGTGGACATAATATTCCTCGTGAGCGCGGGCGGAACGATCTGTTACATCGCCAAGCTCCTTAGTCTCACATTCTTCGGGCACCACCGTGGGGAGAACATTCACGAGATAAAGGAAGTGCCGCGGCCGATGCTGGCGGCAATGGGAGTGCTCGCGGCCGGGGTGCTCTTCTTCGGCCTCTTCCCGGGCATCGTAATGAGGAATCTCATAGTGCCGGTCCTCGGTCTCTTCCCCGGGCTCGATCCCGAAAGCGTCCACCACCTCGCCGGGCTCCAGTTCTACACAGGCCCTAACATCGTTGCGCTGCTCCCTCCCCTGGCGGTCGGGATCGTCTTTTTCCTTGTAATGACCCGGTGGGACCTGTTTCGTCTCAGGCTTCCCGAGGCTATGGGAATCGATTACTACTACTCCAAGACCGAGGTCGGCTTTCTCAGGCTCTGCTTCAGGGGATCCAAGCGGTACTCAGAACTGAGGGCTAAATACTGGCCGATGGCCAAGACGACCGGCGAGTACCTGTACGACTGGTGGCAGGCGCTCGTCAAGGACTACCGTCGGTTAAGTAGCGCCGCACTCGACAGGATAGTTACCATCCCAATGGATATCTCGGGCTTCGCAACCTACATGAGGGCAAGGCAGTTCACCGGAGATATCGCCTACGGCGTGTTCGTAATCGCGATAGTGATCGCCGCGCTCACACTGACCCTCCTCTGAGGATGGCCCTTGGCCCACCAGTGCCGCCCGTCCCAGGCAAGAAGCGTCGTCGCCGTTCGCCTTCCTGCTCGTAGCAATCAAGAGAAGCGCGGCGATCAGGATAGCGATAATCAGAACGGTTATGAGTATTCGAATCAACCAAGATTTTCTAAGCCGGCCGTGGAACATGAATTCCGGTTTTGCCGGAGCCCCGTCAGGTCTTGCCTCTGACCCTCCGCTTTCCCGCTGAGCGCCACTGCTTGCGGAATCCCGCTCCTCTTCCCCGGCCCTCGCTTCCACTTCGGGCACAAATATTTCTTCATCGAGATATAGCGGCGCATCGCATGCGGCGCAGAACAATTTCCTGTCGTCAACTTCTTTGCCGCACTTGGGGCATTCCATCGCCCGGCCCCCTAGAGCCGGTTCTACCGGCTGTGGCCTATGCGTCCTCTTATCGGAATATCAAATCTGGGAGGCCGACCTGCGAATCACTTTGCGGAGCGAGGATTTTCTGTGCCGGCTGAGCCCAGTTTCGGCCGCTGGAATCGGCATAACGGCGGGGGGCGAGGAAGACTCAATGATCTCCCTGTCTCGATCATCGATGTCTTCGAGGAATTCATCGTTTACCACCAGGACCTTGGTTCCCTCGTCTTGAAGTAGAAGATGTATCTTCTCTCTTGCTTTCCTCACGTCCAGAAAGGAGCAAACCTCTACTCCCCCAAGGGTAAATCCCTTCGCCGTCTCGGGATCCGTGATTACCACGACTTTATCTCTGGGCTTCTCCTTTTCCTCTCCGGCAGATTTTTTCATTGAGACCACCGCTCCTTGGATCCTACCATTATTATGGCACGACCCCCGGCGCAAATGAAGAAGACTGTAAGACGATCATCACGGCTGTCTCGGGCTATGAAATCCCGTCTCAAAGAAACAGCCTGCCATCGACCCATACTCAAGTCAATAACAGGCTATTAATGTAGGCGCTCTTGCTTAACTCCTCGGGCGGGAAAACTTCATCCTTTCCTCGGCCCCCGCGCCTTTTTTCTCTTCGCCTCCAGACGCCATCTTAAATCACCTTTCCCTTTGAACCGGATTTGTCACTCAAAACCGGGAAACCGGTGTACCTGCGCGCCGGGCACTGGTGCATGAACCTTGGCAGTTCCGCCCGGCCAAAACGACGGTATCATAATAGAGTGCACGGTGTAGCATCAATTATCGCCATCCGTTGGGGTAAGACCAATTTACTTGCTCACGCGCTCCCTTAGCCACTCCGTCCAGGTGAGAATACCCTCCCCTGTCCTGCACGAGACCTCGAAGATCTCGACCGACGGATTCATCTTGCGTACGGTCTCCTTGAGGAGCTCGAGATCGAAGTCGGTGTGGGGTATCAGGTCCACCTTGTTGACGATCAATACGTGGCACTCCGAGAACATGAGCGGGTACTTTAGCGGTTTGTCATGCCCCTCGGCAACACTCAGTATCATGACCCTCAGGTCCTCACCGAGGCGGAACTCGGCAGGGCAGACCAGGTTGCCGACATTCTCCACCACCACGAGGTCCGTCCCCTCGAGGTCAAGCCTCTCGAGCGCGGTGTTGATCTGCTTGGCTTCGAGGTGGCAGGAGCCGCCGGTGTTGATCTGGATCGCCTGCACTCCCCTCTCCGCTATCCTCTCGGAATCAACCTTGCCCGCTATGTCACCCTCGATGACCGCGCACGAAAGTTCGCCGTCCACGCCCTCCAGAGTCTTCAGTATGAGGCTGGTCTTCCCGGCCCCCGGGCTCG
>JAENXM010000360.1 GCA_016649525.1 Actinomycetota bacterium | reverse complement strand
GGGCTGTCGACGGTCGTCGTGGAGACCCTCGGCGATGTCTACCCCGAGCTCAAGGAGCACCACCGGTTGATAACCGGCGTTATCACCGCGGAAGAGGAACGGTTCCAGCAGACGCTCGAACAGGGGCTGGAACTCCTGAGAGGCGTCATCGAGGAGAAGCGTTCAAGTGGCAGCGATACCATCGACGGAAGCACAGTCTTCTACCTGCACGACACCCTCGGCTTCCCGCTGGAGGTGACACGCGAGATAGCTGGAGACGAGGGAATGAAGATCGATGAGAGCGGGTTCGAGGTCCTGATGGAGGAACAGAGGGAGCGAGGAAGGTTGTCCCGTGAGTGCGAGGCCGAAGCTGCGGGCTGTGACGCGTTCGCCGAGATATGCAGGCTCGAGGGTAAGACCTGTTTCGAAGGCTACGAGGACGTCGCGACCAGCTCGAAGGTCGTGGGGCTCGTCGTAGGCTCTGGCTCCGTGGACGAGGTGGAAGGGAGCCTGGAGGTCAATGTCGTCCTCGACCGCACGCCTTTCTACGCCGAGTCCGGGGGGCAGGTCGGCGACACCGGTACTATCAAGGCGCCCGCGGGTTCGATGCAGGTCGAGGACACCTTCTACGGCTCGGCCGGCCTCGTGGTTCACCGCGGCCGGCTGGCTGGAGCCCTGAGAGTAGGAGACGAGGTGGAGGCTGTCGTGGACGTCGAAAGGCGGAACGCCATATCACGCAACCACAGCGCGACGCACCTTCTGCACTGGGCTCTCGGGCAGATCCTCGGGACCCATGCCAGGCAGTCCGGCTCGCTCGTCACGCCCGAGCGGCTCAGGTTCGACTTCACGCACTTCAAGCCTCTTACGGCCGAAGAGCTGGAGGAGGTAGAGACGTTCGTGAACCGCAGGGTGCTCGATAACGTACCTGTCAGCACGCTTGTGACCGGTCAGGAGGAGGCGCGTGACATCGGCGCCGTTGCACTTTTCGGCGAGAAGTACGGTGAGAAGGTGCGGGTGGTCTGTATTGGTGAATTCTCCAAGGAGCTCTGCGCGGGGGTCCATGTAGACCGCTCCGGATCGGTCGGGCCCATAAGGATAATCTCGGAGAGCGGCATCGGCGCTGGGCTCAGGAGGATAGAGGCGACCAGCGGGCTCGAGACCATGCGCCACTGGAGGCACTCGGAGCGGTTGCTGGGCGAGGCCGCCGAAGCGCTGAAGGTGGTGGGGACCCAGGAGGTGCCGCGAAGGGCGGGTGAGCTGTTCTCCCGTCTTAAAGAGCTCGAGAGGGATGCCCGGGCCAAGAAGTCAAAGGACGTCCTGGCGGTAGCGCGCGAGGTTATCGAGGAGGCCCGCTCCGCTTCATCGGGCGTGCCCAGGATCACTGCCGTGGGGGAGACAGGGGTCCTCCTCGCCAGGATAGACGGAGAAGGGGAGAAAGCCCTCAGAAACTTTGCGGACATAATCATGAACGAGGCTGAAGTCGGGATCGTGGCGGTAGCCGGCGAATCGGCGGGCAAAGCTAAGCTCGTGGTGAAGGTGGACAAGAAACTGGCCGGCCAAGGCCTGGACGCCCGCGGGCTCGCGGGGGCGGGAGGTGCAGCGCTGGGCGGTGGCGCCGGAGGGCGCAGGGACATGGCCGTTGCGGGCGGAGG
>JAENXM010000202.1 GCA_016649525.1 Actinomycetota bacterium | reverse complement strand
GCTATGAAGTGCCCGGTACCGACCCCTGCATTCCGAGGCCCCGCCTCCGGTCCGCCACCACCGTCTGGCGATAAAGAAGGTTGAAAGCAAGCCAGTAAAGCCAGTGCTTGTGAAGAGACACGCGCTTGATGATGGACCGGTAGGAGTAAAAATCCCTGTGCAGCTGATGAGTGTTCTCGTATAGCCTCCGTGGGGACATCTGCATCGGCTGAAATACGACGTGGCTATCCCACGAGGGGTCCATCCAGAACCTTGGCTCCAGCCGGTTCTCCTCGAGCAGCTGCTGGTATATGCGCGTTCCCGGATAAGGTGTCAGGTTGGCGAACTGGGCCACCTGTATCTTGTTGCTGATCGCGAACTTCAGAGTGTCCGAGAAAGCCGACTCGTTGTCCGAGTCGAAGCCGAAGACGAAAGCACCCATCACATGGATCTTGTGCTTCTTGAGCATGCGCAGTGCGTCAGCGTACTTCTCAACCTTGTTCTGGCTCTTGCCCATCTCCTCGAGGCTGGCGGGCGACAGGGTCTCCAGGCCGATGAACAGGAATTGGCATCCGCTCTCCGCCGCCAGGCCCACCAGTTCCTCGTCGTTCGCGAAAGTTATGGACGCCTGCGACCCCCACGATACCTTCATCGGTATGAGGGCCTTGAAAAGTTCCTTCGCGCGGCCCGGGTTGGCGGCGATGTTATCGTCCACGAACGGGACGACTTTTCTACGTATCAGGTTGCCCCTGGGGAGCGACTCCACTTCGGCAAGTACGTTGTCGATGTCACGATGCCGAATCCTTCGCCCGTTGAAAGCAGTGACCGAGCAAAAATTGCAGTTATTGGGGCAGCCGCGGGAGGTCTGCACCCCGTTGGCGCTCCAGTACCGCTTCGGGTCGATTATGTCCCTCCTCGGCGGCAGCGGGCGCATGAAATCGATGAAGCCCTCCTGCTGGTAGAGCGGCTCGAGCCGGCCGGCTTCAGCGTCGGAAACGACCCTGGCCCAGATCGCCTCGGCCTCACCCACAACGACCGAGTCCGCGTGTTCCAGGGTTTCTTCGGGAAGCATCGAAGCATGAACACCCCCCATAACGACCTTCGCCCCCAGTGCCCTGTACCTGTCGGCAATCTCATAACTGCGGGGCGCCGTGGCGGTCATAGTGGAAATACCCACGAGGTCGGGCACATCGCTGAAATCGATGCTCTCGACGTTCTCGTCGATAACGCGGACCTCAATGTCATCCGGGGTGTACGCGGCCAGGTACAACAGCCCGAGCGGCGCCAGAAGACCGCGGTTGAACAGGTATGTCTCCCCGTTCTTGGTCGGATTTATCAAGTACAGCTTCATGTCCTCGACCTCTTCACCCTTCAGCAGTATAAACAAAAAGCCCGAGGGTCAGCTCCTCGGGACAAATACTTCAACCATCGACCACCTGACGAACCCTGACTTCGGTGCATTATACCAGACTTAAAGATGGCTTTCAGGCCTTCTGCTACTTCACCAGCTTCAAGGTTTCTTTGAACTCGGGAGTTCCGGCCTTCTCAAGAAGCTCGAAGATCACCATCTCCGTAGAGGATATCACAGCCCCGCTCTGCCTCATGCGCTGCAGGGCAACCCCCACGTTCTCCCTGGTCCGCGATGAAACCGCGTCGCTCACCACGTGGACTGTGAAATCCGGGAGCAGGCTCAAGACTGTCTGGGTGACGCAGACGTGGCTCTCTATACCGGTGATGATGACCGTGTTCCTGCCCACATTCTCGAGGCTTTCCAGGAACCCCTTCCTTTTGCACGCGTCAAACTCAATCTTGGAAATGGGGGCTAGATCCTCTATCTCGTCAGCGACCTCTTTTACGGTCGGGCCGAGCTTCTCCTGCTCGGTCACGACAACCGGCATGTCTATCACTTTTGCGAACTTGACAAGCGTTACGACACTTTCCAGCAGTTCTTCCTTGCCGCTCATAACCGGCAACAGGCGTTCCTGGACGTCGATTATGACGAGTACACAGTCATCCGGTGCTAGCAACTTGCCACAGGAATCGTTCGAGAGCCGGTTCTCCATCACGGATACCCCCTTCGTCGCAACTGCATCACGCAAGTGCAGATTGTTCAAGGTCGGTGGCCCAACAGCTTCTCGAGAGCCTCCTTGTTGTGAATATCGGTGATGGCAAGGACCCTGTCACCTGGCTGAAGGACGGTATCAGCCCTGGGTATCAGCATCTCGTCCTCTCTCACCACGGTGACTATCAACGTCTCCGGGGGGAGCTCGAGCTCGGCGAGGTGCTCGCCGAGTGCCTTCGCGTCGGGCGAGAGGGTTATCTCGACAAGGCCTATGTCGCCGGACTGGAGCTTCATCACGGTTATCACTTCTCCGAGCGAGACCTCCTCCTCGATCACAGTAGCGATTATGTCCGGCGTGCTGACCTCGACGTCGACTCCCCAGCTTTTTGTGAAGAGCCAGCGGTTGACCGGGTTGTTCACCCTGGCTATGACCTTCGGCACGTCGTACTCGAACTTGGAGAGGTAGCCGATGACGAGGTTGTCCTCGTCGTCACCGGTGACCGCGAGCACCAGGTCGGCATCCTTGATCTTCGCGAACTCCAGCACCCAGGGTTCGCACCCGTCCTCGGAGACCACGGTCATGCCGGGGAGCGTGCTCTTGAGATAGTCATACCTTGCGGGATCCTTATCGATGACCGTCACCTCGTGTTTGTCCATGAGTATCCGGGCGAGGAATGACCCCACGATTCCCCCGCCCACGATCAGTACATGCATGGTCTACCCCCTTATCGTAATCAATTCATGAAGAAGATCTTCCGGAACTTTCCCATGCTGTGCCTGAGCACGACGACGTGGACTATGTCATCTTCCTCGAAAGTCGTGCCGGCAAGGGGTACTGACGCCTGCCCCAGCCTCTCGATCGAGGCCACGCGGATTTCCCCGGGTACCTCGAAGTCGCGGACCCGCCGGCCCGCGAGAACGCCAGGGATCCGCACCTCCATGAGCTCGACCTCGCCGTTGCCGAAAGTATCGCGGGTGTACGACTGCTCGAGAAACAGCAGGTCCATCGCCTTGCCAACAGCCCAGGCGACCGGTGAGATCGTCGGTATGCCCATGCGCCTGTAAATCCGGGCACGCCTCGGGTCGTAGATGCGGGTTATCACCTTCGGCACGCAGAAAACGTCCTTGGCGACCATGGAAGAAACGATATTCGAGTTATCGCCGCTGCTGACAGCGATGAAGGCGTCGGCCCTCTCTATGCCGGCCTCCACGAGAACGTTGCTGTCGAACCCTATCCCGCTTACCGCCTTACCCTTGAAGTCCAAACCCAGCAGATGGAAAGAGGTCGGGTCTTTATCTATCACGGCCACAGTGTGGCCGCCTTCCTCCAGGTGCCTGGCGAGGCGGGAGCCGACCCTCCCGCATCCCATGATCACGATATGCATAAGCCTCATCTCCCCGATCGCAGCCGAACTGCACATACTATCTTATAAACAGAAGCCTTACGCCGCCATCCCAACCCCGGTTTGTTCAGCCGGTTCACTCCGATGCTTCTTTCTTGCACTGATGCTCCTTACTATTGCCTTACGGGCTTCCTCGGCGAACAGGATCACGACCGGCCAGATGAAAAGGAACAGCCACGTTAAGCCACTTATCGGCTTCGTTCCGAAAATCTTCTGTAGGGGCGGGATGTAGAAAAGAGCCAG
>JAENXM010000002.1 GCA_016649525.1 Actinomycetota bacterium | reverse complement strand
TTTCATCATCTCCTGGAAGAACCTGACCGCCGCGTGCTTCTGCAGTCCTACATCGAGTATCTGGCCGTTGATCAGGAACTTGTCCTCGATGACGCTCAGTTCAAGTGATCCGTCTGGAGGGATCAGTTCGACGAGAAAATCCCGTGCGCTATCCACCATGCCTGCGAGCACAGGACTCTCCGGCGGATACAGCGAAACGGCCTTTACGGCGCCATATACCGACTGCAACATCTGTATGATCATGCTGCTTCCATCTTGTGTACCCCTGCCAGAGATGTCCTCTGTCACTGATCTATCCCCGTTCAGCCTCTTTGCGAGCACTCGACTACTTAAGCCGAATCTCAAAAGGTACCTAGTAAAATATCTCTTAATAGCAATTATACGCCCACTTCCCGGCATTTTAACGGAGCATGCGAGGCATGCGGACTCGCTTGTTGAAGGAAACGTGCGTCATTAACTCGAAGAAATAATTGCTTACATATGAGGATTGGAGTCAACCAGTATTCGTGTGTAGCTCGGTTTGCCCAAGCAGGGGGAGGTCAAATTGAAACGTTCAGGAGCCACTATCGCCACTGTTGTAGTAGGGCTGATATTGATCGTCCTCGCACCGGTATGGCGCTGGGTGGTAGCTCCTCAGTTCATGAAGGTCCCCGACAACATCGACATCGCGTCGATATACAAGGGGAGCCTTACGCTCTACGTCGACCCCCAGAATATGACGATCTACCCAAAGGGAAAAGAGGTCTCAATCCCGCTTGCAATTACCCGGCGTAACACGAGCAAGCCGGGAAAGAGCGACTCAACCGCGGCCGTAATAAAGGAACGTCTTGAGGCCCGGGATCCTGCCGGAAATACCATGATCGAGTGGACGAGATATTATGCCCTTGACCGTAAGAACAGTCAGAACGTCGCCGGTCACAACAGCGACACAGACCGACAGGGTTATTACATCATGCTGCCGATGGGGGCGAAGAAGACCACATATCAAATGTGGGACGAAGACCTGAAGAATACGGGTGGGGCGAAATTCTTCAAAGTGGATACAAGGCAGGGCGAGAAGCACAAGGACGTCAAGGTCTTCGTCTTCAAGGTGACCGGAACAGCAGAGCCGATGGTGAAACCCCCGATCGGACTGCCGGCAACGCTTCCGGGCAAGACGATAAAGGTGATTCTTGATGATCCAAACATCGCGCTTCCCGACGAAACGATGTTTCCTATCGAGTACCTGAAGAAGACCGAAGCGACTCTGGTAGCCGAGCCCCGCACGGGCGCCCTCGTGGATATCCCGATGTACCGCGAGGAGTACTACGCAAACGCGGCGCTTCCCGGCCAGAACCCGAACCTCCTCCTGCTGGCCGTCCTCGACTACAAGCAAACCGCGGCAAGTGTAAGCAAGGTCGTTGATGACAGCGCCGGGTATTTCGGGTTGTTAGACCTTGTCACGGTCTGGCTTCCAGTCATATTCCTGGTAGTCGGACTCATATTACTGCTAATAGGCATCTTCCCGGGCCGGAAGCGCGCTGCGCGCGTGGTCGAGCCGGAGGCCGAAAAGACAGAACCCCCCCGGTCGGGATGATCCTGCATATTTTCTTCAAATATAGACATCAGGTATTAGCGCTGACTCGAACTGCGTTTCTCCGTTTCTCTCAATAAGGTTGGAACGGGCCGATGCGATTATCGTTATGATTAAAGAAGCGATAATCGCCCTATAAAGACGTTTGTTGGTATCTCCGTTCAGCGATAATCGGGAGTCTTGCATTGCAGCCATATCCAGTAGTTGTTCATGGCTATAAAGATACGCCTTCGATGTTTCAAGGCGGTTTCACAAATGTAAAATCTAAGTAACTTAAAGTGTGTGTCTTCACAAGGACCCACACCCTTGGTTGTATAATCTGGCAAAGGCAATATGAGAAAAACACTCAGCCCGGAGGTAAGGACATGACGACAGTGAAGGTCCCGAACCTTCTCTGGTATGGAAACCAGCCAATGGAGCTCCGTTTCCCCGAGCAATGGGATGTAGAGGTGCTTGACCCTCCCGGTTTTAAGAAGGCGCCAATCGACGATGAATCGATATTGAGTTCTTTGGGTGAGCCGGTCGGCTGTAAGCCGCTTTCCGAACTTGCCGGTGGTGCGAAAGAGGTAGTAATTGGATTCGACGACATCACACGCCCGACACGGGTAGGCGTTGTCCTTCCGAAGATTCTGTCAGAGATTGAAGAGGCCGGCGTTCCTCCCTCCAACATCCGCCTGATACCGGCGCTCGGGATGCACGGCGCGATGACCAACGTAGAATTCAGGAAGAAGCTCGGAGACGATGTTGTCAGGAACTACCCTGTTTACAACCACAATCCGTACGAGAACTGCGACAACCTCGGTGACAGCCCGAGCGGCATTCCCGTCTATATCAACCGCGAGTTCATGTCGTGCGACCTAAAAATAGGGATAGGTTGCATAACCCCACACGTGCACGCCGGCTTCGGCGGCGGCGGCAAACTTGTGCTCCCGGGACTCTCGGGCGCGCAGACGATAAAGACTTTTCACGGGGAAGTTCTTCAGAGGGATCCCTGGAGCACGGGACTCGGCAAATCCGAGGGCAACGTGATGATAGACGCGATCGAAGAAGTAGTCAAAATGTCAGGGCTGGACATGAAGATTGACGCGCTGATAAACGACAGGGGTGAGATCACTGACATCTTCGTGGGGGATCCCATCAAAGCCTATAGGGCAGGTGTTGAGGTCGCGAAAGAACACTACGCCACGCCCATGAGCCCCGATAAGGACATCGTTGTCGTCAACGCTTACGCTAAATACAGCGAGATGGCGATCTGCATGATGATGGCCCTTCCGCTTGTAAATCTCGCTGGCTCGACAATCGTGTTGGTTGTCGACGCCCCCGAGGGACAGGTCTGTCACTACCTCATGAGGAGCTTCGGGAAGGAATACGGCGGCTGCGGATACGTGAAGAGAGGGCCCCTGCCGGAGAATCTGAAGGTTATCGTCTGTTCTTCCTATCCGGACAGGACTATGTGCGACCTTTTTGCTCCGGTGGAGCACGTGACCCTGACCGGCGATTGGTCTGAAACGCTCTCTATTCTGACTTCAGAGCACCCCGGCATCGCCAGCGTCGCCGTAATCCCCGATGACACCATGCAGTACTTCCGGACGTGACATCGGGAATATGCTGCACCGATAACAGGCACGAATGCACAAGTCGTAGTCTAATCTGGTGGAGCTGGAGGGATTCGAACCCTCGACCTCTTCCCTGCCAAGGAAGCGCGCTCCCCCTGCGCCACAGCCCCACTTGTCGAGCATTCGCAGTGCGAATGATAACCTTATTCGATGACTGCCTCAAGTGTCAGTCGCCGCGCCATTCCACCAATGGGACGTCCTGCCAGAGGTGCTCCAGGTCGTAATAAGCCCTTTCCTCCTCCCTGAAGATGTGTACGACAAAGTCCAGATAGTCGAGCAGTATCCATCGGCCGAACCTCTCCCCCTCCCTGCGAACGGGCTTGGACCCTCTCTCTCTGAGCTTTTCCTCGATCGAGTCCTGGATCCGCCTCACCTGACGCTCAGTCTTACCGCCACATACGACGAAATAGTCCGTAATACCAAGGGACTCCCGCATGTCCATTATGCGGATGTCCATCGCCTTCTTGTCATCCGCAGCCCGGGCTACCGCGATGGCGAGTTGCTCTGAAGTCAACAAGTGCCATCCCCCACGATCAGATGGGATCCCCGGATGCAAGCTTCACAGAAAACGAAAAGAAAAAGGAAAGAAACCATCTACTTGCTAGCGTAATCCTTTCCCACGATTATAGTTATATCAGCGATGTCCTGATTTTTGGGATGAGACTCGATTCGGCCCACCTCAAGCTCGTTCTTGATTTTCTCGGCAGCAGACACAGTATCTTTGTCGTTGCCGTAGATTATGATCACCGTCTCGGGGTGATCGAAGTTATCAGCATTTGCGCTGTTCACGATCTGGAACGCTCCCAGGTCAAGCTGGGACGCGACCTTCTGTCCGATGCCGGGCACACCGTTCCCGTTCAGTATCTCAACCCTCGTCCTCGCGCCTGCGGGTTTTTGGTAGTCGGTTTTCACGTACTTCTTTATGAACCCGGGAAGTTTCTCAGTGTCAGTGGTATGGACCACTGTTTTCTCAAAGCGGAACTTCTTAACGGGCACCGTCACCTGCTGGAGCTTGTTCTCCTTTAACAGGGCGAAGGACTGCCAGAGCCCGGCTATCTCCGTACTGGAGGCGTCGCTATCAAAGAGATTTGCTTCTTTTTTCATGAAGTCGACGATGTCCTTGAACATGTCCGGGTGCCGGGACTTCTCAAGGAACGGCGGTACAAAGCCGCTCTGCCTCTTTATCAGGTCAAGCGTTTTACCTGGTTCGGAATACGTAAGGTATGAAGCGAGCTCACGCGGGTCCATCTCCTGCTCTCCGGCATCGATGTTCAACGACGCGTTCATGCTGGGGTCGCGGAAGGATTCCTTTCCCGGTACGTCTACCGTGTATTCCTTTTGAATCTTGCCGAAAACGATAGAGAGATCGCGGTCGGTGCCCATGATATAGCGGTCTATATCGACCCCTAACAGGTTCTGCGCCATCACCAAAGTCAAGCTTATGCGCCCCTCGTCGAGTTCTATCAGGTTCGATACCAGGTCCTGGCCGACACCAGGCAGGTTGACAAGCAGATCATTCGGCAAGTAGATGAGGCTTCCGCTGTCATCACGGGAATCATACGAGGCGAGCACCAGCGTAGTCAGCTGTGTGCCGCCCTCCATTTGTTTTGTGAAGGCCAGCAGGTAGTTCGCCGTCTTTTTACCCTCCGGAATGAACTTCGCAGGCTTTAGTTCAGCGGTGCTCTTCCAGGGCCAGCTGGCTTTTACCTTCCGCCCGAACCATGTGAAACCATCAGCGGTCTTGTCCCACCACTTGCTGACCGGAGAAACACGCGCGACCGCGCCCAGGATCACGAAGATCAGTATGAGTGCCACCGGTATCAGAAGCCAGCGCAAGACCTTCCGCTTCTTCTTCTTCTGGCTCATGCGCTTCTTGGTTCTATACCCTACGTATTCCTGCACGGTCCTCCTTATACAGTGGCCAACCTCTCCCTATATAATTACCGTCGGTGCGGCCATTTACCTTTCGAGATAGAAGCTATTCTCCACTATGTACGCCCACACTGGTTCGGGAACCAGGTACCTGAAGGGTTTACCCTCCCGGACCCGCTCCCTGATGTCCGTCGAGGAGATTGAAAGAGAGGGGATCTCCATAGCATGCACCCTTCCTGTGGAGGGCTCCCCGTGGCTGTTATACTCGGGCAGCGCCTCCTTCAGCCTTTCCAGGGGGTATCCCGGTCTCGTCGCCGCTATCAGCTGGCTCTCTGCGAATATCTCTGCCGGGTCCTTCCAGGTCAGGATCTCAAGGATGGCATCAGCGCCGGTTATGAAAAAGAGTTCCGCGTCCCTGCCGTGGATACGATGAAGCTCACGAAGTGTGTCAATCGTATAAGACAACCCCTCCCTTTCCATCTCGAGCATAGAAACAGAGAGGAATGGGTTCCCCTCTAGTGCAAGCTCGACCATTCTATACCTGTCCTCGAAAGGGGACCGCCTGACTTCCCTCTTGTGAGGAGGGCGGGCTGACGGGATGAATATCACCTTTTCAAGCTCGAATTGATACCGGGCCTCTTCGGAAGTTACGAGGTGGCCGTTGTGGATGGGATCGAACGTTCCGCCCATGACGCCGATCTTCAAGTTGACTCACCCTGGTCCTGCTCTCGACCCCTGATCTGGGCGCCGAACTCCTCCCTGAGCGTATCGATGATCCTCTCGAGCTCGACGCGCGTCTCCTCGTCTGTGAGAGTTCGTTCAGTCGATGCGAACTCGAGGGCGTAGGCGAGGCTCTTCTTGCCATGCGGTATCTGAGGCCCGTGATAAAGGTCGAACAGCCTGACAGACTGGAGGAACTCGCCTCCGTTCCTGTATATTGAATCCCCCACGCTGCTGCCGGCAAGTTCTTCGTCAACCACTACGGCAATGTCCAGTTTTACGCTGGGGAACCTTCCCAAGGGTCTATACTCGTGGCCGGCCTCCGAAGCATCGAGCAGTGGTTCGAGAGCCAGTTCCGCGATATAGAATTCGCCGGCTACATGAAAGGCATCGGCGACCTCTGGATGAAGCCGGCCCAGATAGCCAACGGTGTGTTCCCCCACAGCCACTTCAGCGCACGTTCCGGGCATCATGCAAGGGCAATCTCCGGCTTCAAACCTGAGGTCCTTCACCTTCAAAGCAGCTCTCAGATTCTCAACCAGGCCCTTCAAGTCGTAATAATCGACCTCTCTCTCATCGCCTCCCCATCCGTACGTCCCTTTTTCCCCCGAGAGCAGGATGTCGACGCACTGTCTCTCCACCGGCAGCTCGCCGGGCTCACCCGCAAAGAACACCCGCCCCTGCTCGAACAGAGCGAGGTCTTTGATTCCCCTGTTTATGTTTCTGGCCGCCACGCGAAGAAGACCCGGGACGATGGTAGTACGCATGACCTCGCCCGTTTCAGCGAGTGGGTTCACAAGGGTCACGAGGTCGCGCAGCCTGTCACCCTGGGGCACCCGCATACGGTCCAGGTCCTCGACACGCATGAAGCTGTCGGTCCAGACCTCCATCAGCCCCTGGGCAGACAGCGAGTCCGTCACTCTTTCCTCGAGCCGCTGCCCGATCGTGAGTCCCGCGTCCATCCCTCCGCCAGCAGGTAAGGCGGAGGGGATCTTCCAATAGCCGTGGATGCGTGCTATCTCTTCGATCAGGTCAATCTCCCTTTCCAGGTCCCTTCTGAAACTTGGTACCCTCACTTTCAGGACATCGTTGTCCTCTATTTCCATCTCAAGCTTCTTTAATATCTCTACTGTCTCGTTCTTGGCTATCTGTGTCCCCAGTAACTGGTTCACCCTCTCGGGCCTGAGGTCTATCGATACTGGTGAAATGGGATTCGGGTAGACATCGATATCTCCCGCCGCAACCACCCCGCCTGACAATTCTGACATCAGCCAGGCGGCCCGCTCTGCCGCAAGCTTCGTCCCTTCATGGTCGGTGCCTCTTTCAAAACGGCTTGACGCCTCGGTTCGTATGCCGAGACGTTTTGATGTGCGCAGTATGGACGTCGGCTCGAAATATGCGGATTCTATCAGGACATCGGAGGTCCTCTCGGTGACCTCCGAATCCCCTCCGCCCATCACGCCCGCGAGTGCGACCGGCTTGCTTGTATCGGCTATGACAAGGGACTGGTCGTCCAACTGGCGGTCAACCCCGTCGAGTGTGGTTATGAGCTCTCCGTGATGGGCGAGTCGTACAACGATTGTCTTTTCA
Organism: Actinomycetota bacterium; assembly: GCA_016649525.1. Classification (GTDB taxonomy): domain Bacteria; phylum Actinomycetota; class Geothermincolia; order Fen-727; family Anoxymicrobiaceae; genus JAENXM01. The sequence goes on along the minus strand of JAENXM010000002.1, from coordinate 21,492 downwards.
CCGAGCAGGTTCAGGTCAAAAGCGTGAAGCGGTTGTCCCAGTTCCAGGAGTACATAGTTCGTTACATCAACGATGTTGTTTATCGGTCTGGCACCGGCGGCAAGGAGCCGCCTCTGCATCCAGAGCGGCGAGTCAGCAACCTTGGCACCCTTGATTACGCGCGCGGTATAACGCGGGCATACCGCCGAATCATTTATCATGACCCTGGCATTCCCGTCTATCGGTGGGCCCTTCTCGCTGACTTCCACCTGCGGCAGATGAAGGGTTTTCCCCGTCAGGGCAGCGACCTCGCGCGCGATGCCCATCATGGACATGCAATCGGGGCGGTTCGGCGTAACCTCGAGGTCGAAAATAACATCCTCGAGTGAGAGCGCTTTGCGTATGTCGACTCCCACTGGAGCCTCCCTGCCCAGTTCGAAGATCCCCGAAGTGTCCTCGTTCACACCGAGCTCCGCGCCGCTCGTGAACATCCCCTCACTTTTCACGCCCCTGATGGTGGCGCTGTGCATGGTCTTGTCAGACACGGAAGGCAGGCGAGCACCAGGCAGGGCGAGCGCGTATTTCTTCCCTTCCTTAAGATTCGGAGCGCCGCATACGATCTTCCGCATGGTCGAACCGTCATCCACTATTGCGATCCGAAGTTTATCCGCGTTCGGGTGCGGCCTGACCTCGACGACATGCCCGACAACCACACCTTCAAGACCCTTGCCCTCTTCGATTACCCGATCCACGGAGCTCCCAGACATGGAAAGAAGTTCGGCAAGCTCATTCGAGGGTACTGCTATATCCACGTAATCTTTGAGCCACTCAAGCGATACTCTCAACTGTTCATCTCCCCGGAGGTCAGAACTGGCGCAGGAAGCGCACGTCGTTCTCGTAGAAGAGCCTTATGTCTTCAATCCCGTACTTCAACATCGCAATACGCTCGATTCCCATCCCGAACGCAAAGCCTGTGTACTCCTCGGGGTCGTAGCCGACATATTCGAATACGTTGGGGTCGATCATGCCGCATCCGAGTATCTCCAGCCAGCCTATGCCCTTGCACAAAGCACACCCTTTCCCCTCGCAGACATGGCAGGAGACGTCGACTTCGGCGCTCGGTTCCGTGAACGGGAAGAAATCCGGCCGGAACCGGACTCTCCTCTCGGAGCCGAATAGCTTCCTGGCAACCACCTCGAGCGTTCCTTTCAGATGGCCCATGTGGATGCCCCTGTCAACAGCGAAACCCTCGACCTGGTAGAACATGGCGGTATGAGTAGCGTCTATTGCTTCTCTCCGGTATGCCTTGCCAGGACTTACGACATACAAAGGCGGTGTCCTCGACTCCATCACTCTTACCTGAACAGGTGAGGTGTGTGTCCTGAGAAGAACGTCGTCGGGGCTGTTCTTGTCCGGCTCGTTCTTCATTATGTAGAAGGTGTCCAGCAGCGAACGAGAAGGATGATATGCGGGGGTGTTAAGCGCCTCGAAATTGTAATAATCAAGCTCGGCCTCCGGCCCCGATTCGATCCAGTAACCAAGGCTGATGAAGATGGACGTGACTTCTTCGATGACCTGGGTCAACAGATGTTTACGACCAACCGGTGCGCGGCGCCCTGGCAGGGTCACGTCAAGGGCCTGACGTTTCTGCATGGCCTCCGCGTCCGATTCCTTGAGCTCCTCGCTCTTTCTGGCAAGTTCTGCCTCTACATACCGCCGCAGCATGTTTGCCACCCGGCCGATCTCAGGGCGATCCTCGGCCGGCACTTCTGACAGGTGTTTGAATATCTCTGATACGCGCCCTTTCTTTCCCAGGATGGCCAGGCGCGCACCCTCTATCTCCAACAGGGTCCCGCTTCTGTCCACAGCCTCGAGCGATTCCCTGACGAGGTAAGCCAGCTCGGGTTTGCTCTCAGCCAGCTTCACCAGCTCCTGCCTGACATCCATGACTACGTTCCTCCAGCATCCTGACCGCGCTGCCTGAGCGCTTCGAAAATCACAACCGCCGCGGCGGACGCTACGTTCAGAGACTCAGCCTCGCCCGACATCTGGATCTGCACCGTGCCGTCGATCAGACGTCTGCCCTCTTCCTCCAGCCCGAAAGACTCATTGCCCACAATCAGTGCGGTCGGTTCCCTGTAATCGACTTCAAGGTAACTCCTGCCGCTGTGCGGGTCCAGCCCCCATAGACGCATACCTCTTTTGCGAACGTCTCCAGCGAAGACCTGTAAATCCACGCCCCTGACAAGAGGCAGGTGGAAGTGCGAACCGGCAGCCGAACGGACGACTTTCGGGTTGTAGAGGTCCACGCTGCCGGTTGTAAGCATGAAACCTTCCGCACCCGCAGCATCGGCTATACGCATGAGGGCCCCGAGATTGCCCGGGTCCCTGACCTGGTCCGCCACAAGCAGGAGCGACGCATCACCCCCCGGCATGAATTCCTCATAACCCTCGTCGACCTGTTCGAGTACCCCGACTATACCCTGGTTGGTAACAACGTCGGACACCAGGCCCATCAAGCCCTCGCTTATCTTGTAGGTGGGGATCGGTTCGGAAACCTGTCCCGCTATCAAGCGGGCCTCATCCGTGCGAGAATCGACGTAAAGCAGCTCCCTCAAAACCGCCTTTGACCTGACCGCCTCACTGAGCAAGTTGAGTCCCTCTACCAGGAAAAGCCCCTCCCGATCCCGATACGCCCGTTTTCTGAACCTTCTTGCCCTCTTGACCGCGTAATGGTTCTTGTTGGTTATTGCCTGGTTCATGAAACCGCGATTTCCAAAACCACACACTATTCATTTGAGCTATCGACGTCTGCGGTGTCCTTCGAGACACCGGAGGTCTTCTCTGAAGCCTTCGACTTCGACCCCGCAGTTTTCTTTGCAGGACCGGGATTCGCCGCCTTTGCCTGTGGTTTCGACGCTGGCTTCTTTGCGGGCTTGCCGGCCGCAACATCCACGAGCTGGCCGAAGGCCTCCGGGTCGTGGACGGCCAGGTCCGCCAACACCTTGCGGTCAATCTCCACTCCAGCGTTCCGCAGTCCGCTCATGAACTTGTTATAGGGCATCCCGCGCTCCCTGGCGGCAGCGTTTATTCTGCTGATCCAGAGTTTCCTGAAATCACTTTTCCGCGCGCGACGGTCACGGTATGCATACTGCAGAGAATGCATCACCTGCTCGTTCGCGGATTTGTACGACCTGCTCTTTGCGCCCCGGTACCCGCGAGCTATCTTCATTACTTTTTTCCGGCGCCGCCTCGTAGCAACGCTGTGCTTGGTCCTTGGCATCGTTTCCAACCTCCAGGGATGAATCTCAATACAGGGAACCGGGAGAATACCAGACGGTTATCTGTGTATGCCGATTCCCAGGATCTTCCTTACGTTCGACGAGTCTGCGGGCGAGACTTCCACCTCTTTCTCGAGGCTGCGCTTTCTCTTGGCGCTCTTGCCCGTGAACAAATGGCTGTTGTACGCCTTTTTCCTTATTACTTTACCGGTCCCGGTCACGCGGAACCGCTTCGCTGCACCCCGGTGTTTCTTCATCTTCGGCATGGAGTTACTCCTTTTTGTGCTCGGCCGCATGAGGAGTCAAAACCATGGTCATGTTCCTTCCATCCAGCCTCGGTTGCGACTCGACACCCGCCAGGTCTCCGGTCTCGTCGGCAAGGCGGTTCAACAGGTTAAGGCCTAGTTCCGTATGGCTCATCTCCCGCCCGCGGAACATGATCGTGACCTTTACCTTGTCGCCGTGCTCGAGAAACCGTATCACGTGTTTCTTCTTTGTCTCGTAATCGTGGATGTCTATCTTGGGCCTCAATTTCATCTCTTTGACTACAATTATGCTCTGCTTCTTCCTTGCGGCTTTCTGTTTCTGCTCCATCTCGTAGCAGTACTTGCCGTAGTCCATTACCTTACAGACCGGAGGGTTTGCCTGGGGAGCAACCTCCACGAGATCGAAGTCCTGCTCCAGTGCGATCCTCTGCGCCTCCTCTATGGTCTTGATTCCCAGCTGTTCACCGTCGTGCGAGACCAGCCTGACCTGCGGAGACCGGATCATCTCGTTTATCCTCAGCCTTTGATTTATAGCTACATCCCCCCTCCTGTTTCAAAGCCTGTAAAAAAACGCGGGTGGCCAATGCCACCCTTTTTATCCTTCTATGGATAACCCTACTGACAACCGCGGATTCCAATATTACCTATTCTCGGCACCGTAGGGTGAGGAACGGCATTAACGCTCCTTCTTCTCTAATTTTGAAAAAGTATAGCGAAACTACGACAAGCTGTCCAATGACCCCACCGTTGCCCGGGCGAGTTATAATAAATGCAGGTTACCAGGGAAGGCAGTCGGCCATGTTCGAACCGAGGCCAAAGATATTAATCGCAGACGACGACGAGACCCTGCGGCAGCTTATCACCGAAGCGCTCCCCAGGCACAAGTTCGAGGTTTACCAGGCCGCGGACGGGCCGGAGACGTTGGATACCGTCAAGAACCTCCGACCCGACATAGTAATCCTGGACGTGATGATGCCCGGCATGGACGGCATGGAGGTATGCCGGTCGATGCGCGAGAACCCCCAGACAAGGAACATACCGGTGATCATGCTTACAGCCAGAGCACCTATCGAGGACAAGCTCAAGGGGATAGAATCCGGCGCCGATGATTATATTACGAAGCCATTTGATTTCATGGAGCTGCAGGCCCGAATCGAGATGCACCTGCGGCGTTATCTGCGTGAAAGTGACATGAGCCCCATAACGGAGCTTCCTGGCAACAAGGCTATAGAGGAGGAGCTGGCCTCCCACCTGGAGTCCGGTAACCTGTTCGCTATGTGCTACGTGGACCTCGACGATTTCAAAGCCTACAACGATTACTACGGCTTTCTGGCCGGCAGTGAGGTAATTCGCATGACCGGGCGAATGTTGACCGATGCGGTCAACAACAAGGGAGATGAAGGGGATTTTCTCGGCCACATGGGCGGAGACGACTTCATTATCCTGACCTCCATCGAGAAAGCCGAGGGGATATCTAAAGAGATAATAAGACTTTTCGACGAAAGGATCCGCGAGCATTACGAGCAGGAGGACCTCGAAAAGGGATACATCGTGGCTTCTGACCGGCGCGGCAACGTAATGAGGTTCCCCGTGATGACCATCTCCATCTCGGTGGTGCACAACGAGTACCGGAAGCTTACCGCCCTCTCGCAAGTCACCCGTATAGCAGCGGAGTTGAAGAAATACGCCAAGGACCTGGAAGGTAGCGGCTACGTTTTCGACCGAAGGAAGATCTGAAGACAGTAGACGCACAGTGCCAGGAGCCAGGTTGTGTGCCATGAAAATCCCGAGACCCTTCAACCGAAAGAGCAACCTCGCCAGGCTGTCCGGAGATACCCGGAGCGAAGACATAAAAAGGCTCCTTCTGGTCCGGGCGCGTTTGGGGATCTTGCTGCTCTGGTGTGTTCTGGTTCTGACAATCGTCATATATGTATCCGTTCAGGCTGAGCCGGTCAACTACGGGATGATGGTTCTTCTTCTGGTGGCCTTCCTGTTGGTGGAGTTGGGTACCAACTTCTTCCCCTTCGGGGAGTATCGACCGTATCTGTTCTTCATCATGATGTGCGCGGTTCTCGCACTGATCTCGAGCCTTGTCTATTTCACCGGAAACCGCGAAAGCCTGCTGGGGTTCCTTTTCCTGGCGGTACCCATATATGCCGCGGCTTACTACAGTTACGCCGGAACACTCCTGGTATCCAGCATTACTGCGGTAGCTCTCTTCATCCCGTTCTTCAGCGGCAACATCGAGCCGGTCCAGATACTGTCCCTGACCCTTTCCGCCGTCTCCTACTTTATACTGGGCCTCATAGCGTGCTACATAGTCGAGCACGAAGAGCCCTATGCCAGAGAATCTCACGAGTTTGGCAGACTACTGGAGGTCTCCCGTACCCGCGAGAAGGAGATCTCGGTCGTATACGACCTGAGCAGGAAGTTCTCGTACACACTCGACCTTGAGACAGTCCTCAATACCACCACCGCCCTGGCCCGCAGGATGCTGGAATCGAAGGGGTCCATAGTATTTCTTGTGGAAGAAGGCAGACCTACTCTGAAAGCTGGCCTCGGGATAAGGCCATCAGCGGATATGGGCACGGTCGAGATCCCGTCCGGGGAGGAATGGATGAAACGACTCTCCCATGGCAACAACGTCGTAGAAGAGAATCTCCAACTGCCGTGGCTGCCGTTGCCGCAGGAGGAACAGAATGATTACTATGATATCGCCGCAGCACCGCTTTTCTTCGGAAGAGAAGTGGCGGGGTACATGATATGCTTTACACCGACCGATCGTCCTTTCCCGAAAGATCATATTGAGATTCTCTCGACCCTGGCAAGCCAGGCGGCTGTCGCTGTTGAAAAGGCGCACCTTTACACGCGGACACTGGCGGACAAGACGAAGCTGGAGACTATTTTTTCCGCGCTGAGAGACGGCCTGCTCGTAACCGATTCCTCAGGTATCCTGATCCAGGCAAACGCCGTCGCGGAGAATATCTTCAAGGTCGGCTCATCAATTATCGGACAGAGACTGTCAACACTGCTGAAGAGTGCCGTGGCAACCGCCGAGTTCGGAGATTACGACCTTGAAGAGGCACTGGAAGCCGCGCTTGGGGGTCATGACATATCGGGTGAGATGACCTTTGCAGGAGAGGACGGCATAACCGCTCAAGCACACTTCATCCCACTTAAAGACGAACCGGTCGGTGTATCAGGAGTGGTCCTTTTCCTGCACGATATAACCGAGCTCAAGCGACTGGATGCGATGAAGCCCAATTTCGTATCGAACGTGTCCCACGAACTGAGGACTCCGCTGACCAGCATCTCCGGATACGTGGACCTGCTTATCGCCGGCAGGGCCGGTACGCTCACCGCGAAGCAGGAGAAATATCTGTCCGTCGTAAAAGAGCAGGCCACGAACCTGACCAAGATGATAGAGGACCTTCTGGACCTCAGCCGGCTTAAATCAGCAGGAGAGAGGACCAGGCTCGAAAAGACTAATATCGCTAAAGCAATCGATGAATCAATAAAGCGCCTCGAAGACCAGGCCCGCAAAAAAGACATAAAGGTCGAGGCAAGAGTCTCCACGAACGTACCCGCGGCCGCGGCAAATCACGCCCGCGTAACACAGATCATCGCTAACATCCTGGAGAACGCGATCAAGTTCACGCCGCCCGGTGGACTTGTCGAGATATCGGCTCTCAAAAACGAGCCTTACGTACAGGTCCAGGTCACAGACAACGGTATCGGTATACCGCCGGCGGCTCTTCCTCTCGTATTCAATCGCTTCTTCCAGGCGCAGCCGGGTAATGCCGCTGAATCGGGAGGTTTCGGGCTCGGGCTGGCGATATCCAGGGAAATAGTAGATCTCTACGGAGGTTCCATCTCGGCAGAGAGCGAACCCGGCAAGGGAAGCACTTTCTTCTTTACGGTACCGATATACAGTGCGGATATTGCCGGTGACTAAGCCTGCCTGGGAGCAGTTTCCCGCCTGTCACCGGAGGAGTGCCTTTGGAAGTCTCCTTCCTTCAAGACCTCGATGAACGCCCTCACTACTATGGGGTCGAATTGGGTTCCCGCGTTCACCTCGAGCTCCTTGACGGCCTCTTCCACCTGGAGCGCCTTCCTGTAGGGCCTGTCCGACATCATCGCCTCGAAAGAGTCGGCGACAGCCAGTATCCTCGCCCCAAGTGGTATCTCCTCTCCGGCAAGGCCGTCCGGATATCCTTTCCCGTCGTAGCGCTCGTGGTGGTGCATTATGATGGACCGCGGCGCCTTCAGGAACGCCACGGGCTCGATTATGGAGTCCCCGAGCTGGGGATGCGTCTTGACATGCACGAATTCCTCCTCGCTCAGTGCCCCGGGCTTGTCGAGGATCTTCCGCGCAATCCCGATTTTCCCTATGTCGTGAAGAGCAGCCGCATACTTGATGTTCTGAATCTCGGGGTCCGAAGCCCCCAGCCTTCTTGCTATCGCCAGTGCATACTCGGTCACCCTCTCGGAGTGCCCGTAAGTGTACGGGTCCTTCACTTCGATCGCGCGAGCAAGGGCCTTGACCGTTGAGAAGTAGCTCATCTCGAGATCTTCGTAGAGAGACGTGTTTTCCAGTGCAACAGCGGCCTGAGCTGCGATCGCCGCCACCAGGTTCAGGTCTTCGCCCTCGAGCTCATCCCTGTCCTTGTGGTGCAGAAGCACCATGAGCCCCAGCACGCGGTCGCGGGAGTAGATGGGGACCAGCACAAGGGCCCGGCAGCCGGTCTCCTCTATCCTGTCGGACGGGATAAAGGGCGAGACCTCCGGGTCGGTGATCGTGACCTCGTGCCGCTCCATGACAGCCTCGGTATCCTCGTCCGTCATGTCTACGGGCAGGATCCCCTCGCTCATGCCCGTCTCCCATTCATTGTTGGTGAAGGTCCCGTGCGTGGCTGCGGGATAGAACCGACCGGCATCATCAACGTACACGTAGACACTGCACTTGCTCACCTCGCAGACATCGGCCGTTATCTGTGCGAGCCGTGCAAGGAGGGTGTCGATATCCAGGGTCGTTGTCACCAGCCTTGAGACCTCGAGCAGCGCCATCGTCTCCTTGATCTTCTGCTGCTCGCTCCCGTGCAGGCGTGCGTTCTCCATTGCTGCAGCGACCTTGTCACCGAACCTCATCGCGAGGTTCGCGACTACGGGAGTGAACATACGCGGCCTCTCCACGTTGTCCATCATGATCAACCCTACGTTTCGGTCCCGTACCATCAAGGGGACCAGTAACAGCAGCTTGGTCTTCATGTTTTTCATTATGGAAGTGACGAGTGGAGCGGACCTCCGGTACCCCTCGACGATCACAGGCTTCCGCCCCTTGACGAGCTCGGTCATGACTGATTCGTCCAGCTTTACGGGTGCGTTATCGAATATCCGCTCATGATCAAAATTGGATGCCATCAGACGCAGCTCATCGGTGACCAGGTCTCTCGTGAAGAAAGCGCACCTGCCGACGTCCAGGAGCTCGGTACATCTCTTCACCGCAGACCGCATCAACGTCCGCAGGTCGAGTGTGGCGGCCAGGTTGCTGGGGAATCTGTCTATCTCCTCCTGGTAGGAGTTATAGAACTTTATGACCTCGTCCCTCGTCTGCATGAAGGACTCGGCCCTTATCGTACCTGCCTGATCCAGGATCTCGTCCAGCGCCGCCTTCGCCCCCAGGGCGGCATGAGCGTCAATCTCCTTGTTGGCGACCATCTCGTTGATGATGCTCCCAAGCGCTTTCTTGACCGATGCGGGTACCTTGAGGACTTCTCTCAACGAATAGCCGTCTCTCCCCTGTGAATAACTCTGGAAGGTCTCGTTTCCCAGCAGGTCGGTTGAATCGCCGGTTGCGACGGCTTCCTTCAGCGAGTCCAGATAACCATTGAAAAACCTTCTGCGCGTCTGGTTGAGGAGTGCGAAGAAGGAGGACGATGGGGCATCGTCTTTCGATATTCGCGAAAGGATATCCAGCCGACTTCTGGTCAGTATGTCGACGGCCAGGCTTCTCCCATCTTCACTTATCGGCCTACCTGAACTCATCCGGGAATCCTTTCGACATATATAACGTTGCTACCACCGTTATAGCAACTCCCTTTCTATGAAAATCTCAGGGCAGGCTCGACATGAGGTTGGCCATCTCGATGGCCGCAAGAGCGGCCTGCCAGCCTTTGTTGCCGGCTTTAGCACCGGCCCTGTCCACGGCCTGCTCCAGGTTATCGGCCGTTATTATCCCGAAAATGACCGGTACCCCCGTCTCGAGGCCCGCGCGGGCTATCCCCTTTGAAACCTCGGCCGCGACGTACTCGAAGTGCGGGGTATTCCCTCTTATGACCGCCCCTAGGCAGATTACGGCGTCGTAGCTCTTGGATGATGCCATTTTGTGCGCCACCAGCGGTATCTCGAACGAGCCCGGTACCCACGCCACTTCGATATTCTCTTCAACTGCTCCGTGCCGATTCAGGGAATCGAGGGCCCCCGTCAGGAGGTTCTTACTTATGAACTCGTTGAACCGGCTCACAACGATCCCGAACTTGTAATCCTGTGCCACCAACTGGCCTTCGAAAGTCTTCATCATCGCCTCCTTACCACTTTTCCTCACCCGCAGCCATCATTCCTTTACGCCCTTCAGGTCCAGTATGTGGTTCATCTTTTCCTTCTTCACCTCTAGGTATCGGAGATTCTCCTTGTTCGGTTTAACCTCGAGCGGCACGCGCTCCGTGACGGACAGCCCGTAACCCTCGAGGCCGACCCTCTTGGAGGGGTTGTTTGTGAGAAGCCTCATCGAGGTTATCCCCAGGTCCCTCAGGATCTGCGCACCGGTCCCGTAATCCCTCGAGTCGACCGGGAGACCCAGCTCGACGTTCGCCTCCACAGTGTCCAGGCCCTCGTCCTGCAGCTGGTATGCCTTCAGCTTGTGCGCAAGGCCGATCCCCCTTCCCTCGTGCCCCAGCATATAGAGGAATACCCCTTCTCCCTCAGCGTCAATGAGTCTGAGGGCCTCGGCCAACTGCGCCCCGCAGTCGCACCTCGTCGAACCGAGGACATCGCCAGTGAGGCACTCGGAATGCACCCTGACCAGGACGTCCTTCTTGCCCTCGACGTCCCCCCTGACAAGGGCGAGGTGAAAGGTGCCGTCTACGAGGCTCCTGTAACCTATAGCGAGGAATTCTCCGTAGGTTGTCGGCAGCCTGGCCTTTGATACCCTCCTGACCAGCTGCTCCTCCTGGATGCGGTACTTTATGAGGTTGGCCACTGTGATCATCTTCAGTCCGAACTTCTCCGCGATCTTCTCGAGCTCGGGACCCCTGGCCATGGTCCCGTCCTCGTGCATGATCTCGCATATGACTCCGGCCGGGAAATGGCCCGCGAGTCTCGCGAGGTCCACGGCGGCCTCGGTATGTCCCGCCCTTGTTAAGACCCCACCTTCCCTCGCCCTCAGGGGGAAGATGTGCCCGGGCCTGCTCAAGTCCTCGGGTCCTGTCTCTGTGTTTATCACAGACTGTATCGTTGCCGCGCGGTCATAGGCCGATATTCCTGTCGTGATCTTGCCCTTGGCCCCTATCGAGACCGCAAAGGCTGTGCCCTGCGCGCTGGTGTTTTGCTCCACCATGGCGGGGACCTCGAGCTCGTCAAGGCGGCTAGACACGCAGGGCATACATATGAGGCCGCGGCCGTGCTTGCTCATGAAGTTTATTATCTCCGGTGTCACCATCTGGGCTGAGCAGACGAAATCGCCCTCGTTCTCCCGGTCCTCGTCGTCTACCACGATGATCACGTGCCCGGCCTTCAACTCCTCTATCGCTTCTTCAATCCTGCTGAAAGGCAAAATGCACCTCCACGTGTTCAAGATCCCTCATCGGATATGAAGCCCTCCCGTTCAAGCGCTTCTTCCAGACGTCCCTTACCGGTCCCCTCCTTCAGCATCGCCTCCACATACTTGGCAATGATGTCGACTTCGATGTTGACCCTTGTGCCGGCGGAGGCGTAACCCAGTGTGGTCTCCTCAAGCGTGTGTGGGATAGCGGATACGGAGAAAGCATCCCCCGCGGCGCTAACGACAGTAAGGCTGATGCCATCTACTGCGATGGAGCCCTTCGGGACGATATACCTGGCCAGCTCGAAGGGGACCCTTATGTCGATGAGGACCGCGTTCTCCTCACGCCGCACACTTACGACCTGGCCGACCCAATCCACATGTCCGTTTACCATATGGCCTCCCAGGCGCCCCCCGGCGCCCAGGGCCCTCTCGAGGTTCAGCGGTGCGCCGACACTCATTTCGCCCAGCGTGGTCGTTCTGAGCGTTTCGGGCATTACCTCAACGGTGAACGAGGAACTCCCTATCTCGATGACCGTCAGGCACGCACCGGAGACGGATATCGAATCGCCGATCTGCGTGCCCTCCAGCACTTTCGAGGCCGACACCTCTATTGCCCCGGCCCTTGATCCTGCGGCTGCTCGACTCTTAAGAGTTCCTTTTTCCTCCACGATCCCCGTGAACAACGTTAATCACCCCGTGCCGGGTATGCGACCACTTTGATGTCCGGGCCGCTTCTGAACACTCCATCGACCGACACTTTCAAGGATTCCTCCACTGTCTGCGCCCCTTCTCCACCTATCGAGCCGGGGGCTTCCCTGCCCCCAATGATCATCGGCGCGAAGAAAAACACGAGCTTATCGACCAGGCCGCCTCCCCAGAGCCCGGCGGCGAGCTCCCCTCCGCCCTCGACCAGAAGGCTCGCTATCTCGCGCTCTGAAAGCAGTTCCAGTAGTAGCCTCAGCTCCACGCGACCGTCGCTCCCCACCTCGACCACCTCGACCCCATTCTCCCGCAGCACCCGGCGACTATCCTCGGGTGCTCCTCTTGCTACAGCCACAAGGGTTGGCGCCTCACTGGTATCGGCGATGTGGCTGTTCACCGGTGTACGCGCCATGCCGTCCACTACTACCCTCAATGGTGAGATGTCCCTGTCTTTGCCAAGCCTGACCGTTAAACGAGGGTCGTCCGCCAGGACCGTGCCTATTCCCACCATGATCGCATCGCTCCAGGACCTCATCAGGTGAACATCGGCCCGGGATTCCTCCGAGGTTATCCAGCGGGAATCACCGGTCCGCGTTGCTGTCTTCCCGTCGAGGCTCATCGCCATCTTCAAAGTCACAAACGGCATTCCCGAGGTTATCCTTTTCAGGTAGGCCTCGTTCTGTCTTCGGGCTATCTCTTCGTACGGCCCCTGCTCGACTACTACTCCATGTCCCCTTAGATATTCTTCTCCACGCCCGTCCACCAGCGGGTTCGGGTCTCTGCACGCCATCACTACACGAGCAATCCCCGCTCCCACAATCTCGTTAACACAGGGTGGTGTGCGTCCGTGATGGGCACACGGCTCCAGTGTCACGTACAGGACTGCTCCTTCCGCTTTGCTGCCGGCCGAGTTCAAGGCGTTGACCTCGGCGTGTGGACCGCCCAGCATCTCGTGGTATCCTTCGCCCAGGATATTCCCATCTGAAACAACCGCCGCCCCCACCAGCGGGTTTGGCCCTGTTCTTCCCCTTCCTTTTTCTGCAAGCTCGAGAGCCCGCAGCATGAACCGCTCATCCTCGCTCTCGGGCTCTGGCTTCCTCGTGCGCGCTATCGTTTCGTGATAATCATCAAACATTTCCATGGCACCAGTGTTTCCGGGATTAAAAAAGCGCCGGGAGAAACAACCGGCGCAATAGCAATTAGCGCAAATCTTCTCCCATCCGGACTTTTACCGTCGGCCCCGGAATCTCGCCGGGTCTGCTTTTTCAGCTCGCGGGCTATACCGCCGGTCGGGAATCGCACCCTGTCCCGAAGACAATATTTATTTAGTTAAAATATTAGCAAAGCTGGCAGGATTTCGCAACGCTAGGCGCCGGGGGTGTCCTCCACGGCATGTAGATCACTCTCGGAAGGGTTGGTCAGTGAAGCCTTGATTTCTGCGGCGGCCGAGCTGATATCCCTGCTTCCAAAAATAGAGGAACCGACAACAATTGTATCCGCTCCGGCCTTTATGACCTCTGACAGGTTGTCCGTCTTTACCCCACCGTCCACCTCGACCTCCACATCGGTCCCTGTCTCCTCCGCTTCCCTCTTTATGGCACCGACCCTGTTCAACATCTCCGGCATCAGCTGCTGACCGCCGAACCCCGGATAGACGCACATCACCACCACGAAGTCGACCATGCCGAGAAAAGGTTTCAGCTCGAACAGCGGTACCTCAGGGCTTAAAGCCAGGCCGGGTGACACATCCAGTGCCCTTATAGCCTGGATGACGCTCTCCACGTCCCGGCAGGCGCGCACGTGGAAGGCCAATCTGTCAGCGCCCGCCTCCGCGAAAGTCTCCACCCACTCAGGCGGGTTGTAGATCATCAGGTGGCAATCGAGTGGAACCGATGTCATCGCTCTGACGGCCCTGACCACCATCGGCCCGAACGTGATGTTAGGAACGAAGTGCCCGTCCATCACGTCGAGATGGATGAAATCGGAGTAAGGCTCCACGGCTTTTATCGCCGATCCGAGGTTCGAGAAATCAGCGTTCAGGATGGATGGGGCGAGTTTTACTTTTTCGCCCATGAATGCAGCGCTCCTTGATACTTCCTGTAAAAACCATTCAAAGAATAAATACTCGCAAGTGGGCTCTGCACCTTCCGCTTATTTCGGGGGACCTGGCGGGACATCAATAGACGTACTTGCTTCCGTAAGGCCGGTGCGAGAACGGCCGTAACTTTATGAAGTCGCTTATATCGACCCCCGCCCCGTCGGTTAATGTATCTTTGAAGAACTCGGGGAGGACTACTTCCAGCAGCTTCCTGTCCTCGCTATCGAGGGGGGAAACACTTACCTCTTTCCCCAGCAAGTGCTGCTCGGGCTCCCCCCTCATATAGATGGCACCGCCGTGCATGCCGGTGCCCAGATAATCGCCCACCACAGGCCTCTCGTCCTCCCCGAACCCCAGTAAGACGATTACGCCCCCTGCCATGTACTCACCGAAGAAATCCCCGGCCTTGCCTCCAGCGACGATGATGGGAACCTGTTCCTTAAAAGACTTCATGTGTATGCCTACCCTGTATCCCACATCGTCCCTGATAAAGATCTTGCCACCCCGCATGCCGTACCCAATCACGTCGCCGGCGTGTCCCCTGACGACGATCTTGCCGCTGTTCATCGTGTTCCCGACGCAGTCCTGGGCATTGTCGTTTACCGTTATGGTAGGCCCGTCCATGAAAGCGCCGAGATCATTGCCCGGCACGCCATTGATGATAATATTTACGCTGTCGGTAAGTCCATCGCCGATATATCTCTGACCGTTCACGCCATCGAGGACGATTTCCGTGTATCCGCCGTCTATAAGTTCCCTGACCCGGGAATTAAGGTCGCGGTAATAGACGCCTTTTGCGTCTACCGTGACAGTCCTGACCTCTGACTCCCGCCTGGTGTACGTCTTTGCCATGACCCCCCTGTCCCTATCTACCGGCCGGCTTTACGTCAAGTATCTCTGCCGTGGTAGCGTCCAGTCCGAGTGTTCTCAATCTTTCCCTGTTCCCCCTCAGGCTCTCGACAGCGTTGACGCCCAGTGCACCCAGGATCTCCTTCAGCTCCGTGCTCCAGGAGTCGACGAGGTTTACGAGCCGCTCCGCTCCCCAGTCAGGGTCAAGCCGGCCCATAAGCTCCGGTTTCTGGGTAGCGATGCCCCACGAGCAGTTGCCCGTGTAGCACTTCTGGCACACCCTGCAGCCCATCGCTATGAGCGCTGCCGTACCGATACCGACAGCGTCAGCGCCGAGCGCGATAACCTTGGCTACATCGGCACTCGAGCGTATCCCCCCTGCCGCGATGATCGACACCAGGTTCCTGATGCCCTCCTTTCGGAGCTGTTCATCAACCACGGCCACAGCTATCTCCAGCGGTATCCCCACATGGTCCCGGATCACGGCCGGGCTCGCCCCCGTGCCTCCACGGAACCCGTCGAGATAGATGATATCGGCGCCGGCCCTTGCGATCCCGCTCGCTATCGCGGCTACGTTATGGACTGAAGCTATCTTGACCGAAATCGGCTTATAGTCGGTAGCCTCCTTCAGCGCATATATGAGCTGGCTAAGGTCCTCGATGGAGTAGATATCGTGGTGTGGCGCGGGGCTCAAGGCGTCGGTTCCAACCGGTATCATTCTTGTGCCCGAAACGTCCAAACCTATCTTCTCACCGGGGAGGTGCCCTCCGATGCCCGGCTTGGCACCCTGTCCGATCTTTATCTCGACCGCCGCCCCCGCATTCAAATATTTCGAATGGACACCGAACCTGCCGGAGGCACACTGTACGATGATGTGGTCCGCGTAAGGATAAAGTTCCTCGTGCAGGCCGCCCTCACCGGTATTCATGACGGTGCCCAGCTGCTCGGCCGCGATCGCCAGGGCCCGGTGGACGTTGAGACTCACTGACCCGTACGACATACCGCTGAACATGATAGGGACTTCCAGCCTGATGTTATTTGACACCTTGTTTTTGAGCCCGAAGCCGCCGTTACCGTTCGGCTCCACCTCGAGGTGATCCGGCTTTCGCCCCAGGTAAGTCCTCAGCTCCATGGGCTCCCTGAGTGGGTCTATGGACGGGTTGGTGACCTGGCACGCGTCGATCAGCAGGTGGTCGAATATATTCAGCCAGGGAAGGTCGTTCCCCATTCCAGTCAGTATCATCCCGGGGGTGGCCGCCTGCCTCCAGATCGACTTGCGGAGGCCCACGTCCCACGAGGGGTTTTCCCTGAAAGCAAGCGGGTTTCTCCCGATAGTGATTGCTTCCTCGGGACAAAATACGACGCACCGGTGGCACGCCACGCACTTCGAAGAGTCGGCAATAGTCCTGTCTTTGAACTCGAACGCCCCGAAGCCGCAGTTCATAACGCATCTCTTGCATCGGCGGCAGCGTTCCTGGTCTATGTTGATGATGAATTCGCTTGGGACCATAGTACCCGGCATCAGACATCACCTTTCAGTTCCCCGATCACCGGCTGACCAGCCGGAGGAGCCCAGACCCTGTCGGGCCGGGGACATATCTGTCGTATAGCCGACTCCTCGCTTGATACATATAGTAGTTCGTCCTTGGTAGCGGCGACGAGCGGCCTGAGCTTTACCCGATCGTTCAGTCCGACCATACCCCTTGAATACCCTACTATGACTGCGAACGGACCGTTCACCAGGGCGCTCCCATACGTCATCCTCAGCGATTCGAGCAGCTCCTTCTCCGCCGGGTCATCGTCCTCGTCGATGCTCTTCCAGAAAGGCGCAGCCAGTATCTTGCAGGCGATGGGGAGCGGCAGTCCCTGCTTGCGGACCAGAAGGTCGAAAAGGTATGCCATCACCTCTGTGTCGGTGAGTAGCGTACAGTGGTAACCAAACATCTCAAGATACCTCTTGTTGATGCCGTACGACGATATCTCTCCGTTATGTACGACGGCCCAGTCAAGAATGTTGAACGGGTGTGCTCCCCCCCACCATCCCGGGGTATTGGTCGGGAAACGGCCGTGGCCGATCCAGGTATAAGCGGAGTAATCTGGGATCCTGAAGAACTCACCCACGTCCTCAGCAAAACCGACGGCCTTGAAAACCCCCATGTTCTTTCCGCTGGAGAAGACGAACGTCCCGGGCACGGTCGTGTTGATGGCCATCACAAGGCGCACCATGAAGTCGTCGGCGCTGAGTCCTTCGGCGGTGAGTTTCTCACGCCTGGGCACCGCGAAGTACCGCCACAATATCGGGGGGGCCTGTATCTGTGGAATCGGCATGGTGGGCATCTCCTCGGAGGCCTCGACCTCGAGGCTTTCCTCCAGGAGCTCTTCGCAGCGAGACTTACCGTTCGCGTCCTCGAACATTATGTGCAGTGCGTAATGCTCCTCGTGTTTCGGGTAGATACCGTATCCGGCGAACCCGCCGCCCAGGCCGTTGCCCCTTTCGCGGATCACCCTCATGGACTCGATAATCACCTCACCCCCGGTAAGGTGCCCATCCCGGCTGATGAAGCCGGAGAGCCCGCACGCCGATGACACCTTGAAATCGTCCACCTTCCATTTCTTATACTGATCACCGAATGCCAAGGTCACTCATCCTTCCCTGAAAACGTGTCCTTAAGGAGCCTGGCGAGCTCATCTCCTCCCGGCTCTGCAATCGGGCCAAGGCCAAGCTTGGCTCGAGCGCGTTCTCTCGCTTTCCCGAGTACGCCCGACTGTTGGAACATCTGGATACCCTGAAGTGTCTCGGGAGGGGCTATTCCCCGCGACAACGCCTTTCTCTTGGCTTCCTTGAAAACCTTTATCATGCCAAAGTTGTTCGGGCAGAGCTCGAGACACGTACCGCACTCCAGGCACTTCCAGATATCTTCCTGCCGCAGCACTTCCTCGAGCTCACCTTCCAGGATGCGCCTTATCACGTCGTGAGGCACATAATCTTCATCTAACTGGCTGACCGGACAGTCATCAGAACAGGACTCGCACCCGACACAGGTCCTCATCATTTCGAAATTGAATTCGTCGGGGACCGCTGCACGGAAGGTCTTCAGCCGGTCCCACCTCTCGAAGAAGCTCGCTACATCTGCCCTGTGCATGTCCAGACCAATCTCCTCCGGATCAAGCCCCAGGGCTAGCCCGAGGAGCTCGGTGTAGTAGAAAACCGGTACGTCCAGATTCTCGTTGTCCCTCCGGATAAGGGTCTGCTGGGTATCAAACTGCTGGAAGCACGCCGGGCAGACGACAACCAGCGCATCGGCCCCCAGCTCATCGAGCTCCAACAACTTTGTCCTGGCGCACCACATCGACTCCTCAGGGCACCCGGAGCGGGCGAGAGACTCGCCGCAACAGGTCATCTTGCTGTCATAATCCATGCTGTCTGCTCCAAGGCACTCGACCAGGCGGTCGAGCTTGTCGGGCCTCAGCGAATCGTCCACCCTTGCGATGGGTGTTGGGCGCAGCAGTTGACACCCGTAGTGGACGGCGACCTGCAGTCCATCGAGCGGGTTTACGACCTTTCCCCGGATGACGTCGGGTCCGACCTTATCGTGCAGCACCTCAACCACGTGATGGACCGAAGAGCGGAAGTTGTACTCGAGACCGATCTCGGCGAGGCGCTCCCGGACCAGGCTTCTCAGCTCGCTGCTTCCGTGAAAGGCGCTTATCGCAGAGCGGAAGGTCGAATAGCAACCGTTGCACGCGACGAGGAGGTCGCCGCCGTCTTTCTCAGCCAGCGCCAGGTTGCGGGCCGCAGTAAGGTACCACGCCTCCTCAGAGAGGGTTTCCACCAGGAACTGTTCGGGGCAGCACGTGAAGCCCTCGACTTCCCTGTATCGTACGCCCAGTAGTTCCAGAACCATACGCAAGGACTTCTCGAGGAAAGGGAACCTGTTGGGTATCGTGCAACCCCAGAAGAATATGTAGTCTCTCACAGCTTAATGAATTCCCGTCCTTCGTGCTCCTCGAGCACTCAACGCGCATTTTAGCACCGACCAGTTCGGCGTTCAATGATGACGGTCAAGCCTCTAATTGGCGAATGGTCAGAGAACCGGAAGACAGGTGTCCAGCTCGTATGTGGTCACCACGGCGCGGTATTTTTCCCACTCGACCTTCTTATCAGCTATGAGCGATTTGAACACGTGGTCTCCCAGACAGTCCCTGAGAAGCTCACTTTTCTCCGCCAATCTTATGGCTTCCCAGAGGTCGGCCGGCAGGCTCGCTATACCCAGTTCCTCTCGCTCGTGTTCACCCATTTCGTAGATGTTCCTCTCGATCGGGTTCTCCAGTATGAGATTCTCATCGATTCCCTTCAGGCCCGCGGCCAGCATGACGGCGAAAGCGAGATACGGGTTGCATGCAGGGTCAGGGGAACGAAGTTCTATCCTGGTCGATTTTTCCTTCCCTGGCTTGTAAACAGGTACCCTTATGAGGTCTGACCTGTTTCGCCGCGCCCACGAGAGATACACAGGAGCCTCGTAGCCGGGTACCAGCCTCTTGTAAGAGTTGACCCACTGGTTCGTTACCAGACATACCTCCGGAGCATACTTGAGAAGCCCGGCGATAAAACCCTTGGCTTCCTGTGTGAGGAAGTACTTGTCATCCGGGTCGAAAAAAGCGTTAGCGTCACCCTTGAAAAGAGACATGTGGGTATGCATCCCGCTCCCGTTCTCCCCGAAAAGCGGTTTTGGCATGAACGTGGCATGCACCCCATATTTGATGGCTATCTCCTTGACCACCAACCTGTAGGTCATGGCGTTGTCCGCCATCTGAAGCGCATCAGTGTAGCGGAGGTCTATCTCGTGCTGACTGGGTCCCACCTCGTGATGGCTGTACTCCACGCCGATCCCCATCTCCTCCAGGGTTAGAACCGTTTCGCGCCTGAGATCGCTCGCGAGGTCGAGCGGTGTGAGGTCGAAGTATCCTCCGCGGTCAAGGGTCACAGGAGGCGGCTCCGGGGACGAGAAGTAGTAAAACTCCAACTCCGGTCCGACATAGTACGTGTAGCCCATCTTCGCGGCTTTCTCGAGGTTCCTGCGAAGCACATACCTCGGGTCTCCTGCGTGCGGGCTCCTGTCAGGCTCCAGTATGTCGCAGAACATGCGGGCTACCGCACTGTGCCCGCTGGGCCGCCAAGGCAATATAGTGAAAGTCGATGGGTCGGGCTGTGCGATCATGTCGCTTTCGTCAATCCTCGCAAATCCCTGGATACTGGAGCCGTCGAAGCCCATCCCGTCCTCAAGGGCTTCCTCCAGTTCCTCCCTCGTGATGGCGAAGCTCTTCAGATACCCCAGGATGTCCGTGAACCAGAACCTTATGAACTTTACATCATGCTCTCGGACAGCTTCCAAAACATATTCTTTGTCTTGAGCGTCACTCATATTTCCTCCTCCAAGGAGTCTCAAGAATACACATGGATGATTGTAGGGCAAGTATGTTTCCGAAATGTTTCCGGCGGGTGAAATTGTTGTTAATCCCTGAGGCCGGCACTTCGTGCGTAATCGATCAGGAGATAAACCTATAGCCCACGCCGTGAACGGTTTCTATGTAACGCCGGGAATGTTCTACCTTCGCACGAATACGTCGCACATGGACGTCTACAGTTCTGGTCCCACCGAAGTAGTCGTAGCCCCATATGTTCCGCAGCAGCTCTTCTCTTGAATATGCGCGGCCGGGCGTCGCTGCCATCATCTTCAAAAGCTCGAACTCTTTATACGTGAAATCGACGGGCTTTCCGCCGAGCAAGACCCGGTGCTCGTCTATGTTAATCACAAGTTCTCCCACTTTGATTGTGTTGCCCTTTCCGCCACGCCTGCTCGCGAGCACTTCCAGTCTGCATGCCAGCTCTTCCTGCCCCGCGGGCGCTACAAGGAAATCATCGAAGTACCTTAGCATCTCCGGCTCCGATAGAAGCGCGTAATCTCCAAGTACCGCGATCAAAGGAATACGCGAGATCAAACCCCCCAGGTTGTCCAGAATGTTGCGCACCGCCCGGGCCGATCGAAACCGTGGGTTCATCAACACGACCGCAGAAAGGCTATCGACAGCTATCTCATTCAACCCATCCGGGCTCTCGAACCCTATCAACTCCCACCCAGATTCCTTCAACCCCGCAGAGAGGTCCCTCGAGTATTCGGATACGTCACCGTGAAAAGCGATCGCCTTCATACTCGTTCCCTCAATATCCCCTCGGAGAACTTCCGCAGTCTTTGTTTTCATTCGGACAGAAGCTGGGCGGACGCGATCTCTTGTGAGCGCTCGAGTCAATCATCCTTTGGACCTTGGCGACAAGTTCAGGGTCTGCCTCGGGCCTTCGACCGGCTTCCGTGGCTTTGAGGATCTCGTCCAGGACCGCGTAAGTGATACCGAGTTCTCCCTCGTCCGTCTGGCCCTCCCACAGGCCGGCGCTGGGGGTCTTCTCTATGATCCTGGAAGGAACGCCAAGTTCTTCTG
>JAENXM010000197.1 GCA_016649525.1 Actinomycetota bacterium | reverse complement strand
TTTCAGAGAGAGATGGATATCGCCTCCGGGATACAGAGCAGCCTTCTGCCGCGCGGGCGCCTTCTCGCGGGAGGGGTGAGCGTCCAAGCCAGGCAGCATCAGGCGAAGATCGTGGGCGGGGACTGGTACGAGTACTGGAACCACGGCGACAAGCTTTTCATGGTGATAGGCGACGCCTCGGGATCCGGGGTGGGGGCGGCTTTGTTCGCGACGATGGCCATCGGCGCGCTCCGCGTCGAAGCCCGTGAGCACGACAGGATCGTCGACATAATGGAGCATGTTAACCAGGGCCTTTACCGGTCCGACCGCTTGGAGAGCTTCGTCACAGTCTTCTTCGGGGTTCTGGACCTCAAGACCATGACTCTTAGCTACGCGAACGCGGGACACGAGGAACCTCTGTCCATGGGGGCGCATGGCAGGACCCCCAGGCCTCTTGTGAATTCCCAGAAGTCGCTCCTCGGGATATTCAAGAGCGCGGATCTGGACGTCGGGCGACACAGGCTGGAACCAGGGGAGAGGATCGTCCTTTTCACCGACGGCGTCATCGATGCACAGAACCCGCGGGGCAGGTTCTTCGGGCTCAAGCGCTTGAACAGGTTCGTGGGCTCTAACCGCGACCTGCCTGCGGAGGCATTCATCGACTCGCTCATCGGCAACGTACTTGATTTCTGCGACGGGGAGCCGAAAGACGACATCACCGTCGTGGTCTGCGACGTCCCCTAGGCCTGGCTCTTTTCCCGTTTCATTTTCCGGCCTCTTAAGACCGGGCTAAAACTTGAGACCGGGCTCTTAGCCCGGTTTACTTCCCGGTTTTCCTGTTAAGACCGGGCTCTTAGCCCGGTTTACTTCCCGGTTTTCCTGTTAAGACCGGGCTCTTAGCCCGGTTTACTTCCCGGCCTGAGAGGCCGGGCTAAAACTTTGGAGTTTACTTCCCGGCCTGAGAGGCCGGGCTAAAACTTTAGAGGCCGGGCTCAAGCCTAGCGGTCGAGCCGGAACGGTGTGCCCTCCAGCACGCGCGAGAGCGAGGTAACCTCATAGCCCCTTCTCTGGATCTCCGGGATGACGCGGGACAGTACCTCGTAGGTGTGGTAGCCGCCGAAGTGGAATAGAAGGATGGCGCCGGGCTCGAGTCTCGAGAGGATGTAGTTGACCTGCGCGTTCGCCGAGACCCATTCCTTGGTGTCGAGGCTGTCTATCGTCCAGTTGACCACCCAGAAGCCCTCCCGGGCAGCCCATGCGACCGAGGGAAAGTCGTATGCCCCTCCGCTATACCTGACATAGGGGTAGACCTTGTGGCTGACGCGGGCGATAGCCGCTTCCGAGCGCCATATTTCGTCAAGGAAGACGGACTCCGGGAGACCCCTCATGACCCTGTGGGTGTAGGTGTGACTGCACAGCTCGCCGCCCGTTTCGTAGACCCTCTCTACCAGCCCGGGCGGGGAGTCCGTGTCGATAAGTCTGCCAGGGATGAAGGCTGTGTACTTTATCTTCCAGCTCTGCAGCAGGTCCAGGATACGCATGTCGGCGTTCCAGCCGTCGTCGATGGTTATTGCCACCCGGTTCAGGTCGGGGTTACCCCGGTGTATCACCTGCCCGAGCTGTGCGGGCGGGAGCTTTCCCCGGATGCTGTCCGGCTCGAACGTGACGAGGCAGTTCCCGGTGAATTTCCCGGGCGGGCTTTCCTCGTTGGTGCCGACGGCAGGCGTCCTCGCATGGCTGAGCAGTTCGAACAGCCGGGGCCTGACTTCCCCGTCTCCAGTTCCCATCGAGACGGCAGGCGGTTTTCCATTTCCGTCGTACGCCACCATGCTGAGCTCGATGTTTTCCCTGGCCGTCTCTGTCTCTCCAAGTAGGCTCAAGACCTGGTGAAAGGGGAGGCCGGGGTAAGTCTCGAGGGAACCCCTGAGAAGGTCTGTCGGGGTGGTCTGCACAGGCGGCAGGGCCGCCGTCAGCCTCCCCGGGTAGGTGGCCGCAAGCTCAAGAAGCGGGTTTATGTCCACCTGCCTGTTCCAGGAGCACTGCGGCCAGCAGCGCTCCTTTACAACAACGATATGGTGGACGGGTACCCCGAGCCTGTCGTTTATCCAGCCCACGAGATCGAGAAGGCTTCTCTCGCGTGAGAACGAGGGGAACTCCGGACTGCGTTCGAGGAGCTCCCTGACCCGGCTGCCCTCCAGGCTGCACACGACCACCCGCCTGCTCTCAGGGGTGGCGGCGAATCTTACCAGGAAGGCCTCCCTGGTGGGCGGAGCGGGCAGGAGGAAGAGTACATCGAGCGGTTCGCCGCGGCGATGCGCCTCGAGGCGGGGTGCCTTTTCTCGGTGGACTCCGATATTTGTGTCGGCCCTTACGGAGGGCACGGTTTGAACGATTGTCAGAATCGCGGCCGCAACAAGCAGCAGGACACCCACCAAGAATGAAGGGCGGCTGCAGCGGTGTTCATCTTTCCTGCTCATCTCGACCTGCGAGTTTCTCCTCGAGTTCTTTTATCGTCTTTTCAAGGCTGTCTCGCCTGATTGCGGCCGTGAGGTCGCCCCTGGTTCGCTCGAGCACGCCGCGTACCATGTCGTTGGTGCGGCGCAGGCCCCTCGTTATGGCGTCCGGATAATCTAACGACGCGAGGAGGTAATAGATATCGTCCATGGTCCCCAGCAGTTCCTCCCCGCGTTCCAACCTGTTGTGGCGCATGAGGTCGAGTACGTGGCGGCGCATCTCTCCGACCGCCTCTCCGAGTCCGTTCAGGTAAGGCGCGACCCCGACACCGAGCTCATCTGGCATCGGCAGGGGATCCCCTTCTATCATGGCGGCGGTAGCGCACGCCTCCGTGTACTCTTTCTCGGCGTCCTGTAGAAAGCCCGCGTGGTAGATACGTGGGTGGGGCCCGAGGACCTCCTGCGCGCGCGAGATTATCTCCTTTGCCTCGGCGAGCAGCCTGTGGCACTCCTCGCGGTCGCCCCGGTGCGCCGCCCGGATCGAGTTCGCGGAGAGCCGGATCCCGTTGCGGGCCAGGCCCAGTCCCTTCTCGCGCGCCGCGTTCTCGTCTTCCAGCGCGCCGTGCACCGTCTCGAATATGTGTTTCAGTTCCATCTCTATCCCTCACTCCTCGATGATTGCCACGGGCCGGCACCACCCGGCGCTGGCGCCTGTTATTTTGACGGGGAAGCACGCGACCTTGAAGCCGTGAGGCGGGAGCCTGTCCAGGTTCGCGAGCTTTTCGAGGTGGCAGTACTCGGCTTCAATGCCGGCGTAATGCGCCTCCCAGATTATGGACGGGTCCTTCTCCCTACCGTATTCTTCGGTGATACTCACAAAGGGGCGGTCGAAGCCCCAGGCGTCGATCCCCATCACCCGCACCCCCTGCTCTATGAGCCAGAGCGTTCCCTCACGGACCATGCCAGGGCCGTGGTTGATGTATTCCGGGCTTCCCCAGTATTTGTCCACCCCGGTCATGATGAGCACGATGTCGAGCGGCTTGACCGCGTAGTCTATCCGCTCGAGCTCGGCCTTTATGTCGGCCACGGTTATGCGTTCGCCGTCCTTCTTTCCATGGAAGTCGAGCACGACCCCGTCGGAGAAGCACCACTCGAGGGGAATCTCGTCTATCGTCAACGCGCGCCTGCCCCCGGCGGTCGGGGCATAGTGCCAGGGAGCGTCGAGGTGCGTCCCCGCATGTGTAATAAGGGTCACGTTGTCGTTGGCCCAGCCGAGCCCCGCGGGCAGGTCCTCCGCGGGGACGCCGAAAATAGCCGACATGACTT
>JAENXM010000016.1 GCA_016649525.1 Actinomycetota bacterium | reverse complement strand
TCCATGTCATGAAGCTGCCGCCGACGATTACCGCCATGCCGAACACCATGCCGAGCACGCTTATGACCGCTGTTCCGATGACGACCCTTGAAGGTTGCTTTGCAGTCATTCGAGCTCGCCCTGACGGTATGCCTTCAGGTACCTGCGGCAGAAGTCATCATCGCCCGCAACCGCTTCCGCCGCATGAAGCGCGGCCATGAGCCCCATGTCTGTGGGGTCCATCAATGCGGCGTCGAGACCAATGAAGACCGCCACAGTCAAAAGGGACCTGTTGAGCAGGTAACGCTTCGGAAGTCCGAAGGAGACGTTGCTCAACCCCAGAATGGTGCTTACCTCGGGCAGCTCTTTTTTAATGATGGAAAGCGTGTCAAGGGTGACCCGCCCTTGCCTGTGGTCGGTGCTGACAGGTATGACGAGCGGGTCGAAGAAAAGGTCGCGCGTGGGGATGTCCCAGTGGGCGGCGATTTCGAGAATGCGCTGGCATATCTCAAGCCTTCCTTCCTGTGTACCGGGGATGCCGGAATCGTCCATCGGAAGAGCCACCACGGGGCAGTTGTACTCGGCAGCGAGGGGAAGGATGCATTCTGTCTTCGAGAGCTCGCCGTTCGCGGAGTTAATAAACGGTCTCGATTCGCCGCATTGTTCAAGTCCCTTTATAAGGACCACCGGGTCGGAGGAGTCAATAGAGACGGGTCTGTCTGTCGTGCTCCTTACAACCCCAAGAGCCCATGCCATTGATTCAGCCTCGTCGCCCGTTCCCGTACCTGCGTTGACGTCTATATAATCCGCTCCGGCCTCGGCCTGGGAGGTCGCGAGTCCTGCGATAAATCCAGCGTCCCGCTTCTCGATTGCTTCTCTCACGTCTGCGAGCGTACCGTTTATTTTCTCGCCGATTATTATCATCAGTGTCCCCCTCTCAGGCGACTGATAGGAAGAGTCTATCCCAATATGCATATCCCAGGTTAGTCAATGGTTACACAAAACGGGGCATAGTATACTTTACTGTGTGCAGGGTAGTATCGCCGGGATGCGGGAAACCCCGCGTCAGGCATTTTGAAGAAGAGGAGGCGGTGAAGCGATGTCGTATCTGAGTAAATACAAAGTGATACTGAACCCCCGGCTTGACATGGCGAACTTCTGGGACGAGATTGCAGCGGTTTACGGCGATAAGACCATGGGGTACCTCGAGGAACCGCTGGAATACCGGTGCATGCCGAAGGACCAGTTGTCGTATCGCGACACCCTGGCCCTGGTCAACAGGATGGGCAACACCTTGAGAAGCTTGGGGGTGGGAAAGGGCGAACGGGTGGTAATCGCCATGAGTAACCGTATGGAGCTCCTGCTTCTGTGTTACGCGTGCTTCAAGATCGGGGCCATAGCGGTACCGCTCAACTACATGTTGAAGGGCAGTGAGATCAAGTATATCGCAGAGAACTGCGGGGCCCGTTGCCTGGTGACCGACAGGGAGGTCTTCGACCCCAACATAAAGGAAACAGACGCGATACCCGGCATCGAGACCTGGGTCATGGCCGGCCCGCGCTCCGACTGCCTGCCGGGTTTCGCCTCACTCGACGAGATGATGGACCAGGCATCCGAGGACCTCGAGCCGGCCCACATACATAAGCACGAGACGGTGGCAATATTCTACACATCAGGCACGACCGGGTACCCCAAGGGGGCGATGTTGACCAGCCACAACTTGCTTACCACTCAGCGGATCACGGCTGCCGTCCTGCCGATAACTTCTAAAGACCAGGGCGTTTCCGCGCTTCCCAATGCGCACCTTATGGGTTTCGCGGTAGCGCTCCTCACCTTCATCATGGGGGCACCGGCATACTTCATGAAGTACTTCCGCCCCACCAAGGTCCTGGAGGCAATACAGGACAGGAGATTGTCTGTTTTCGTTGGGGTACCCGCCATGTATGCGATCCTACTCAGCAGTGGTGCCGAGGACTACGACCTTTCTTCTGTCAAACTCTGGGGCAGCGGTGCCGACGCCATGCCGGTCGAGCACATAAAGAAGTTCACGAGCTTCGGTGGAATATTATTTGAGGCATACGGCCAGGTCGAGACCAGTCCTATCACATCTATTAAAATCAGCACCAAGTACTTAACGTTCAAGCACGGCTGCGTCGGTGTACCCGTGTACCCCGTCAGGACGCAGATCTGGGACGAGGATGGCAACAAGGTCAAGAGGGGAGAGGCGGGAGAGCTGGTGGTGCGTGGTCCGAACGTTACAAAGGGCTACTGGGACGACTCCGGGAGGAACGAGGAAGCGTTCAGAGGCGGCTGGTTCCACACAGGGGACATGGCAAGAAGGGGAGAGTACGGCCTGCTGTACTTCGTGGACCGGAAGAAGGACATGGTCAAAGCGGGCGGTTACTCGGTGTTCTCCAAGGAGGTCGAGGAGGAGATGAGGGCGCACCCGAAGATCGACGATGTCGCCGTCCTAGGCATTCCTCACCCGACCAAGGTCGAGATTGTAGCGGCCGTCTGTACCCCTAGAAAGGGAGAGGAGCTCACTGGCGAGGAGGTTCTCCTCTGGTGCCGAGAGAACATCGCGGGATATAAAGCCCCGAGGTATGTGGAAGTTAGAAGCGAGATGCCGTACGGGATGACGCTGAAAGTGCTAAAAAGGGTGTTGAGGGAGGAGCTTGTAGAGAAGATAGACGTATCGGAATTATAGACAGCATTCCGGTCAAGGGGGGAAGTCGTGAAGAAAAAGGCTTACGTGTTGATCAAAGTAGCGGCGGGGAAGCTCGATTCGGTGATGAGGACGATGTCAGGAATGCCGCAAGTGACGTCGGTCGAAGGTGTATCAGGCCACTGTGACCTCGTCGCCGTGATGAGGGGGCCCGATCTTGAGACACTCCAGGATACAATCCTTTCCACTATCAGGGGCGTTGACGGTGTCGCGTCGACCGAGACCTGGATAGTCATGGTGCCGCAGCCCGACACGTGGACCCAGGAGGAGCTAAACCGTTATGTAGCGGAGTGCGGTGAGACGGAGCTCATGGCTATCAGGGTCCTTCTCGAAAAGGGGCGCAGCATGATGGTCCAGGAACTTATCGACGAGCTGGCGGACAGGCTCGGTGACGAGAGCTACGATGTGCACAGGCTGACAGTGACGCTGACGAACATGACAAGACGGGCAGAAGACCAGTACAGGCGTGAGAATATAATCGAGTTCGATCAGGATATGGGCTATTTCCTCCACGAGCAGTACCTCGATATGCTCAAAGAATCGCTGGCAAAGATCTAATCCACAAGAGGTCGCTCGCACAATATGAAGGCAACTCGAGTACCCGGATCGCGGGAGCATTGATGTGGCGCGTTCGGATGAAAAAAGAACAGGGATAGAGGAGACCTTACGGTGGGAGAGGATATACCACGCCACCTTCGACGGCGCACCCAACGCGCTAGCGATTATCGACAAGGATGGAAGGATACTGGAGGCCAACGCCGCGGCGGTGAGGTTGATAGCCGCTGATTCGAAATCAGCGACAGGCCTTAACCTTTTTGACCTCTTGTCCGGCTGGGATGCCGATTCATTCACGAGGTACTCTTTCGAAGACGAACTCCCCGTCGAGTTCAGTGCCGAGTTGCAGGCACACGGGGGCGAGGTTGTTTCCGTGAGCGTGGTGGTGAACGAGCTTGAGGGCACAGAGGGTACGCTTGTCGTTTCACTCGTTGACTTGAGAAGGCCGGCGTCATACAGGAACATGTGGCGGTATCTGATGAAGGACGCACAGGACATGGTGTCCCTTCTGGACGAGGAGGGGAGGATCCTTTCCACCAGCAAAGGCATGGTCGCGTTCACGGGAATACCGGAATCTGAGCAGACAGGTTCCCTCATAACGACTATCGTGCACCACGCGAACAGGGACCGCATAATGGACGTCTTCGGGACCGCAAAGGCTTCCGGCTACGTGAGGATGGATAACTTCGAGTACAGGCTCTGGGACGGGCAGGTCAGGTACTGCAGCGGTTCTCTTTACCGGCTTGTTGGCGGGAACTACCTGATTATCGCGCAGGATGTCACTGAAAGAAGGAAGCGCGAGGTGGACCTCGAGGTCTACGGGGGTATGGTCGCGCACGAGCTCCGCACGCCCCTGACCGCCATCAACGGCTACGTTGACTTTATACTCAGACAGGGTGGACTCACCGAAGAGGTCGTGGACAGCCTCGAGAAGGTACGCCTCAGCACGGAGAGACTCGAGAGAACCGCAGAGGCGTTGCTCGATATATCAAGAGTCGGCAGACGGGATCTACGGCAGACACTTGTTGATGTTCAGAAGGTGGCAGAGGAGGTAATAGACCTGCTCTCCCCTCTTGCAGCGGAAAAAGGGACCACGGTCTTAATCCCTGACAGGCTCCCGGAAGTAAGATATCCAGAAGAGGACATCGAACTGATACTAACGAATCTTCTCTCCAATGCATTGAAGTACGGCGGGGGAGAGGAGGGCCTTCCAGTGATGGTCTCATGGAGGAAATACCCGGGAAGGCACGTATTCCACGTCAAAGATTTCGGCCCTGGCATTCCGGATTCTATCAGGGACAAGGTCGTCGCCCCCTTCTTCAAGACCGACGATTCTGACGGGATGGGCCTCGGTCTCGCTCTCGTGAGGGGAGTCGTCGAATCTCACGGTGGCGATTTCTGGTTCGAGTCCTGGGAGAAAGAGGGTTCCACCTTCTATTTCAGCATACCTGAACAGTAATAACTCACTGATATCGTTATTTTCTAGGGGGAGGGTAATCTATTTGTTGAAAGTTTACATAATATATATTATAGGACATATGTTCATTTCCTCCTTTTCACAAAAATATCTCGACTTCGGGCTACAATTGACGGATGTCGTTGCAGATTTACGACAGGATTGCCGAAATTCAATGGTGACGGAGAGATTTTAAAGATGAAAATATTTGAGAAAAACTCCATGCGCATCAAGCTGGTGCGCGAGATACTCAACGCCAAAGGGAGGTTCCTGGCGATCACTCTCGTTGTGGTTATAGGAGTGATGATATTTGTGGCATCCTCTATGGCCTACAGGAACCTGGAAACATCTTTTGAATATACATACGAGAAGCTTAACTTCGCGGATTTCCGGGTGAAGTCAGAGAAGATACCTCCGTATATAGTGAAAAAAGTCGAAAAAGTGCCGGGGGTGAAAATGGTGACCCCCAGGGTGAAGAAGGATCTCTCATTCATCCTGCCGAACGAGAAACATCTCATTGGAAGGGTTATAGGGATACCCGACGAACGCCCGCTGGTCGATGACCTCATGGTCAAGGAAGGGCGGTTTTTCGAAGACGGTGAAAGCATGGTCTGTATCGCGGAGAGCCACTTCGCGAGCTTCTACGACTTACACCCCGGCGACGTGATGACGTACAGCGACAAGGGCGTGGACGTACCCGTGAAGATCATAGGCATCGCCGGAAGCCCGGAATACCTCATGCTGGCTGGTGAAAAAGGCGATTACAGCCCCATGATCTCGGCAACGGCCATGGCCATCCTGTGGATGCCGGTCACCGATGTCCAGGCGATGGCAGAGATGCCCGGTGAATACAACCAGGTGCTCTTCAAGGTCAAAAACCCCAGGAAAATGGAGCCGCAGATCGCCGCTGTCGAAGACATAATGAAATATACGGACATCAAAGAGGTCTCGACGCAGGAGGAGCACCTCGGTAACCAGATGCTCAAGAGCGACCTCGAGGGCTTCAAGAGCTTCGCGTTGTTCTTCCCGCTGCTCTTCCTCGCCATCGCCTGTTTCAGCATCTACATACTGCTATCCAGGCTTGTCTACGTCCAGAGGCCTTTCATCGGGGTCATGCGCGCAACGGGCTATACGAAAAAGCAGATCCTCGCACACTACCTGTCTTTCGCGCTCATTATCGGGATACTCGGGGCCTTTTTCGGGTCTGTTGCCGGATACGGGCTTTCCTACCTGATCACAGGCGCGTACGCGGGTACCATAGGTATACCCCTGGTCAGCATCAAGACCTACTGGCTGGTTCTCCTCGAGGGTATATCGTTGTCCATAATATTCTGCGCGTTCGCCGGGATCATGCCAGCCTTCCGTTCGTCCCGCATCGATCCCGCGAAAGCGATGAGGGGGGACATGCTCGAGCAGACCTTCCACCTCCCGTTGCTGGAGAAGATATTCCCTCCCCTGGCGCGCGTGCCGTTATTTCTCAAGCTCCCGTTCAGGAACATTTTCAGGAACCGGAGGCGCACGGTTTTCACGATACTCGGGCTTGTGTTCTCCATAATGCTCGTACTGGCGTTCCTTGGATCGCTCGACTCGGCCGATAACGCCATGAACCGCGCCTTTAACGCCAACTACCGGTTCGACATAGCGGCGATATTCCTGGGAGGCCGCGATGCCGCCACCATCGACAGAATAAGGCGGATCCCGGGCGTCGAGGGCGTTGAGCCGACAGTTGCTTATAGCGCGAAGATACACTGGGACGGTGATTCGGCCGATACGGTGATGACGGGACTCTTGCCGGACACGAGCATGAGAAAGTTCTATACCCCTGATCATCAGGAGGTGAAGGTAGAGGACCACCACGTGCTCTTGAACGAGTGGTACCACAAGAAGAAAGGCCTCGAAGTGGGTCAGACAGTGACCGTCTCCACCACATGGCGCACGAAGAAGTTCATCGTGGGGCAGTTCATCGAGGAGCAGATGGGCAACGTCATCTACCTGCCACATGAAGACGCCCGCGAGCTAATGGCATACGGGCAGATGAGCAGGGGTGGCTTCTACGTAAAGGTGAGGCCCGGCTACTACGATGAAGTGCGCTCGGACCTCGAAGAGATTCCGGGGATGGCCGCTCTCGTCGACCTCAAGGAGATCAAGCGCGAGATCGATCACTTTGTAGACCTGCTGCAGATCATCGTATACGTGATGCTCATGTTCGCGCTGATAATGGCCTTCACGCTCACATTCAACACTATAACGATCAATATCCTCGAGCGTGAAAGGGAGATCGCGACCATCCGTACTATCGGCACGCAGTCCTGGAAGATCTCCGCCATGACCACACTCGAGAACGTCATATACGGACTTTTCTCTATAATCCCCGGCTTCATCCTGGGCATCTGGGTCGGAAAGTACGCGATGGGCCTCCAGCAGACCGACTACTTCTCCATCTCGTTCGTCGTCTACGGAAGCAGTTTCCTGGTGGTTGCTATAGGAATAATGGTTATTTTGCTTGTGTGCCAGGTGCCGAGCCTGCGGTACGTGAAGAAAGTCGAGCTCGCCAAGGCCACCAAAGAGAGAGGAAGCTGATTCCCTCCCCTACCCCACTGCAAGGTTTTTATTCTGATATACTGCCTGCCAGGGATAATCTTTGAAAGGTTCTAATGTCTGCCCTGTACGCCGGCTCGAAAAGCAAGACCCTTGCCGCGATGTGCCTTTTCGCGCTCTTCTCACTCTGCCTGTTTGCAGCACCTCTTGCCCGGGCGACCGTGCCAGAGGACGGTGTGAAGTACAAGTTGAGGGCGGATGGGTCATCGCCCGGGGCCTTCGAGGTCTCCTTGAGCTTTAAGCTGAACAAGGGGGATAAGGTCGTTCTGGAACCGCCCCTGTTAGATGGCACATCGGCCGTAGGAGTGACCTCCGGGGACGTGGAATTCCGCATCGAGCCGAAGCCCGAATACCAGGTAGAGCCCGTTTCGGAGCATTCCGCTGACTTGAGGATAACCGCCAACAGCGAAGTGGAGGTGGAAGTCCCCTACCGGGTGAGTTTTCAAGCAGAGAAACCCCTTCAGAGCGCCGGAGAGGCCCCCAGAAACGCCAAACCTATATTGCCCATAATTCTCTCCGACCTGCAGGTCTTCAAGGCCTCACAGGTCCTTATATGCCCTCGAACCGCCGATACCCGGTCACCCATCGCAAATGACTATAAGGTCGAATTCACTGCCGGTTCCGGCCAGACAGTCCTGACACCGTGGGAAAAACCCGATGGAGGATACTCGTTCAAGGTCAGCGGAGAGACAGCCCTTCTCGAGAACTATGTTGCTATAGGCCGGATGGAAACCCTCGAAAAAAAGTATAAGGACTGCGAGATAACAGTCGGTTTCACGAGCGACCATCAGGGGCTCACCTCCGAGCAGAGGAAAAAGTATGTCGATGATCTGACGGCACTTTTCGGCCGGATAAGTGAGACCATGGGACCCCGCTCGGAGCTTCCCAGGCTGTCGATACTGGTCGCTGGAGATGTTCGCTACGACCTCGAGGGCCCGGCCGCAGAGGGATTGTTCAGCTCTGTTCTGACATTCAATGGAGCCAAGAGCCTCCGCGGGACCGCAGCAGCGGCCTCTGCCGGTTCCTTGTTCGAGCTCTGGAACAGTTGGGTGATTGTACCCGCGGACAAGGGAGGAGGGCTCTGGTTCCAACGGGGGATCCCATGGTTCTACTCATACCGCGCGGCCGCTGAGACCGGACTTATCGGAAGCGATCAGGCGTACAGCGGATTCTCTCAGATATACCTCGACTACGTCAGTGACCCCATGCCTACCAGCGCCTCCCTCGCTGACACGGAATCCCCTTCACTGCTTGCGGAAAAGGGAGCTGTTCTTTGCGCATCAGTTGCAAAGCGGCTCGCGGACCAGACGGAGGGCGCAAAGGACATCGATTGGCTCCTGGGAGAGCTTGCCAGGGAATTCGACCATTTCCAGGGTGTCTCTTACATGATGGTGGATATAACGGAGTTGCTCGAGGGGGCGACCGGTAAGAGCTGGGACGGCTTTTTCGACGAGCGGCTGAACGGGACAAAGCTCATACCCCCTTCCGAGTTCTCGAGCAGCGGTCTGTTCGGAGCTGAAAACAACGGGGTCGGTGGTAAGGAATTTGTGGTCAAGGGCTCCGGTAAGAGCTGGCTGATCTTGCTGGTAGCGGTACTGTTCCTCTTCATGATTCCCCTGATCTTCAGCACTTACGTCCGGAGGAGTGTCAAGCTCGATCTTTCGATGCCGCGCATCCTGCCGGAGGATGAGGAAGAGAGCGAGCAAGAAGAAAAGGAAGAAGACTGATACCCGATAATCCACCCGTTGGGCCTTTTTCTACCGTCACCCTCTTATCAACCTGCTGGATATCTCCTGTGCGCCCATCCTGAGGTCGAAGGTCGATAGATGGTGCCCGCAGTTTGAGTCGAACAGGACACTCGCGCGGGCCGGGAACTCCGGACCCGAGCTCCACACGATGAAACAGATCGGCACGCGGGGAAAGAGGTTGAAAGAATACGCGGCGTCGCCAAAATCCTGGGCCGTTCCTTTGAGCCGTCGGGCTGCCGCGCGGAAAGCGTCCAGGTCACTGCCGAACGCGTCTACCAGAGGATCCTCAACGCTCCTCTTGACTACAGGCTCATAGAAAAGGCCCCCTGGGAAGTCCCTGTATGCCGTCCAGGAACATGAAGGAGGGGTCCCGTCCGAGTTGCTGAGGTAGATAAGCGTCAGGAGTGTTATGGGGAAGGTGCCGAGGTCGTCGGAAGCCCGGATCGAGATCCCGGGGAAATCGACAAGTACGTTACCATGGATCACGGGCACCACGAGGTGCCCCTCCTTCTCCCCCGTCGCTTCCCAAATCGCCCCGGTCTTCTCAGCGACCGCCACGGGGTTACTGGACTTCAAGACAGCAACGGGTTCATCGAAGGGTGATCCGCCCTGGATGCCGCTCATTCCCTATAACCTCCGGGACGCATTCTAGCGGCAACGAGACACCTGCGCAATCCGGCCTATTTTCCGGTCGACCCAAAACCGCCTGCGCCGCGCTCGGTGGGGTCGAGCTTTTCGACTTCGGTGAACCGGGCGTGCTCCACCTTCTGGATCACCAGCTGGCAGACCTTCTCACCCCGCCTTACATGAAACGGCTCTTTACTGTCGAGGTTGACCAGGATCACCTTGATCTCTCCGCGGTAGTGCGAATCGATCAGGCCGGGCGTGTTCACGATACTTATACCGTGTCGGGAGGCCAGGCCGCTGCGCGGTTGCATGAACCCGGCGAAGCCTTCGGGTATCGAGACCGCTATGCCGGTCGGTACCAACGCCCTCTCCCCCGGGTCGAGCACCGTATCTATCCGGCTTGTGAGATCGCAACCCGCGTCGCCGGCGTGGGCGTACTCCGGCGCGGGCGCTTCGGGGTCTATCTTGATGAACTTAACCTCGAGCGACAGCGGATACCGCCTTTGTCACGCAGCGTAGTTGGTAATCTCGGTGGGACGTGGCACGTGGCAGCGCCACGAGTGTATCACCGTGTTGTTCTCATCGACCAGTACCATGGATGGCGTACAAAGGACGCTGTGAAACGCCGCCTCGGCCAGCCCGTCGCTGTTGTCGAGGTCGTACAGCCTGCTGAACGGGAACTGCCCTGCAATTTCCTTAGCTGCTTGACAGTTGGGACAGTCTTCCTTGACGAATACCTTCAGCACCATCCTTTTCACCTCCAATCAACGTAGTCCGCCTACGCTGTTTGAGCTCACCCAGTTTTCCCTTGTTCCAGGTGGAGATCTTTGAGTAGTAGCCGACTATTCGCGTTATCCCGTATATGTCATCGGAGCCACACCGCGGACACTCCTCCGAGAGCCCCCGGCTGGTCCGGCAGCAAGCGTTGCAGACCGTGAACTCGGGGCTGAAAGCTATCTGTGCGCTGTTCGTTTCCTTGAACGTCTTCTCCACGAATCTCCTTATCGAGGCCGCAGGCGGCATGTGCTCGCCCAGCCAGATGTGGATGATCGCTCCGGCTTTGATAAGCGGGTGGAACAGGCTTTGCTTGCGCACCCTCTCTATGTAGTCGATCGGTGCGTCCGTCGCGAGATGTATGCTGTTCGTGTAGTAGTACTCTTCGCCGTCCAGGCTTCCCTTCACCACTTTTTCAGCCTGGGCCGGGAAGTATTTCATGTCCAGTTTCGCGAGGCGGTAGCCGCTGGACTCGGCCGGCGACTCCTCCAATACCAGGTTAATACCGTATTTCTCGGAGAGCCTCTCGCAGACGAGGTTCATGTGGGCGATCACCTTGAGTCCGAACATGAGGGCGTCATGGGACTCGTGGAGCTGCGCACCCCGGTGGTACTGCACGAGCTCGTTCAGACCCAGCAGTCCGGCAAGATAAGTCAGCCGGTCGAGCCGCAGGTACGGTTCGCCGTCGTTTTCCATAGTCAGCAGGGAAACCGGCCCCTCCTTCCCGAGAGCCATCAGCCCTGATACGAACTTCTTTTTTTGCAGGTGCGCCCTCGCGACCATTTCAAGGGTCTTCTCCAGCTCGCTGAACAGCATCTCGTCGCTCCCCTGAGCTCTGTACGCGAGGCGGGGCAGGTTGATCGTTATGTTCTGCAGCGCGGAGAACCTCATCTTCTCCGGCGTCAGCGCCGTGGCGAGATCAACTTCATCGAGCTTCAGCTTGAGCCGGCAGCACTGGGAAATAGTAACTTCGTCTCCGCGGTCGAAAACGAAGTAAGTTATCCCCTGCCTGCTCGCTACCTCGCATGCGAGATCCAGGAACTCCTCCCAGCCTTCCGCCTTGAAGAAAGCCTCGTTGATATGGAGGAGCGGCTTCGGGAAAACGAACGTCTTTCCCATCGCGTCCCCTTCGAGGTAGACCTCGAAGAGCGCTTTCAGAAAAGCCTGCGCCTCCCGGCTGTATTCCGCGTAAGTCTTCCCGGTCTCCTTTCCTCCGGGACCGACAGCGGGCGCATCCTCCAGGTGCCGCGGCACGTTCCAGTAGAGGTTGAAGTCGGTAAAGACTACCTGGCTGCCCCGGGCCCCTGCGAGCTGGTTGAACTCGAAGATGAGCATCTGGGCGAGCTGTTTGATCCGTTCGTAAGGAAGGCCGACGAGGAACGGCGCGAAGAACACGTTCACCGCTTCCCAGCCGATAGCCCCCGCGTAGTAAGACTGGAGAGTGGAAGCCATCTTGACCATGTGGCCGATAAGGACGTCCGGGTGACGGGCGGGGCTCGACGTGCTCGTTATGTTGGGGAGCCTGAGGCCGTACTTCTTCACGTACTCGAGGCTGTGGCCGCCGCAGTAAGGCCGGACGCAGAAACCGAGGTCATGAAGGTGTATGTTGCCTTCGTAGTGGGCCCGCGCGATGTCCTCCGAGAATATCCTCGCGAGCGCGAACTGTTTCAGGACGGATTCTGCGATGGTCAGGTTGATAGACTCGGGGTTGTGCGTGGTGTTGCTGTTCTCCTTGTTGGCCTGGGTTATGATGTTCTCGACGTCGAACATCGGCAGACCCAGGTTTGTATGCCTTTCCAGCATGTGTGAAAGACCCCGCTCCACCAGTTCGAGGTCGACCAGCTCCCTTATCAGGGAGGTGGTAACTCGGGTCTGCCCGGTTGCAACGAGGTTCTTCTCGACGCTGTCCGCTATCTCCTGGGCAAGGTCGGGGGCCGCGCCGGCCTCGAGGATGATGCTGTCCACGATCTTCTGCTTGTCCCAGAGGTTTATCTCCTCCTGGGATGTCGTACTTACCTGCAGGGCGATGTCAGTGGCGTCACCGGCCGGGTGGTAAGAGAAATTGCCGTGGTTGCTGAGTATCTGTATGCGAGGCGTCAATTCCTGCTCCTTTCCGTCCCCCAGCTCAAACAGAGCGGTTTGTTTCCTCGGTCATGAGCTCGCCAAGTTCCTTGTGGAACTCGCTCACGTCGCGGAAACGCTTGTAGACCGACGCGAACCTCAGATAAGCGACTTCATCGATCTGGCGCAGATGTGTCATCACCATGTCGCCTATCTCGGACGCGGATATCTCCTTATCCGGGGCCTTCATTACGGCTTCCTCTATCTGGTCCATGCTTTTCTCTATGACTTCCGCGGGGACGTTGCGCTTGTTGCAGGCCTTGTACATTCCGTTCGCCAGCTTCTCCCTGCTGTACGGTTCAGCACTCATGTCCCTTTTGATCACCGATACCTGAACCTTCTCCCGACGCTCGAATGTGGTGAAACGCGACCCGCATTTCAAGCAGTGCCTCCTTCGCCTGATGGCGTATCCGTCTTCGATAGACCTTGAATCTATTACCTTTGTCTTGGGATTGTCACAAAACGGGCACTTCATCGCGTGCCTCACAGCTCATTGAAGGAGTCACACTTTCCACTCTTTCCACTCCTTTGTTGCCTCTCGACAAGATTGCCCTGAAAAATAACCATATCTTGTGCTGCAGGCAATTTTCGTGCACAAGATGAAGTGATGTCAAGATGAATCTGGTAAAAAAAATCTCTGCTTGGCGGGTCCAGACTTTTCACGTGGAATGAAGGTTTATTTAAGGTTTAATCCCTTCTTCAGGGTAACCGCA
This sequence comes from Actinomycetota bacterium, assembly GCA_016649525.1. GTDB lineage: Bacteria > Actinomycetota > Geothermincolia > Fen-727 > Anoxymicrobiaceae > JAENXM01. The sequence goes on along the minus strand of JAENXM010000016.1, from coordinate 1,327 downwards.
GGCAATAACTATAGACCTCGTTTTTGGATAGACGTCAGTCTTTCAAACTTGAAAACGGTACAACAACCACTACTCGAGATCCTGTACTTGCGCAGCATTTTCTAAACCCGCTGTTTATCTTTGCCGGCGTTCTGGATACATGGGAAGGTATGGTTTCGCCCATCGCTTGAGCAGTAGTCAAGGAAATAATTTTTCTGAGGTTCAAGTTAAGGTTAAATCAAAATTGGTAATTATTGGCCTGTTATTGCCTATTGGCGATGTAGGCTCGATACCTGTCGATCTTCTCCGGTGGAAGGTTGACTGTGATAAAAACACTCTCGTCCTCGAACTCCCTGTGCATGACGAAGCCGTCCCGGTAGAGTGCTGCGAGGACATCACCCCTGGCGGCGGGTACCAGTAGCGTTACGCATGCGAGTCCAGAAAGACGTTTCCCTATCGCCTCCATGAGCACGTCTATTCCCTCGCCTGTGAGAGCAGATACATGAAGTGCTTCAGGGTAAACCCTGTCGATGTAGTCGGTCTGTCCGGGCTCGAGAAGGTCCACCTTGTTAAACGCCGTTATCATGGGGATATCAGAGGCACCCAGGTCGAAGAGCACTTCATCCACCGCTGCGATGCGTTCCGCGAAAGTCTGTTCGGCGGTACCGTCAACAACATGTACCAGCAGGTCTGCCTCTCTCACAACCTCGAGCGTCGAGTGGAAAGCCGCAACCAGCTCGTGCGGCAACTTGCGGATGAAGCCCACAGTATCGGAAACGACGACCTTCTGTCCGTCGGGCAGTATAAGCCTCCTCGTTGTAGAGTCGAGAGTTGAGAAAAGCTGGTCTTCGACCAGGACAGATGCTCCCGTCAATCGGTTCAAGAGTGAGGACTTGCCGCTGTTCGTGTACCCGATCAGACATATGGACGGAAGACCGGCCCGCCTGCGCTGCTTCCGCTGGGTTGCCCTTACCGATTCCATCTGGGTAAGGTCTTTCTCCAGCTTGCGCATCCTCCTCCTGATGCGCCTCCGATCGACCTCCAGTTTCGTCTCCCCGGGTCCCCTGGTCCCAATGCCGCCGCCAAGCCTAGAGAGTTCAATCCCCTTTCCCCTGATGCGGTGCAGCAGGTAATTGAGTTGGGCGAGCTCCACCTGCGTCCTGCCTTCACTGGTGTGGGCGTGCTGCGCGAATATGTCGAGGATAAGCGCGGTCCGGTCGATGACCTTCGTGTCGAGCATGGACTGGAGCCGCTCCTGCTGCGCCACGGTCAGGTCGTTGTCGAATATCGTGATCTGCGCTCCGGTAGACCGAACCGTTCTCTCTATCTCGGATACCTTGCCCGTACC
>JAENXM010000386.1 GCA_016649525.1 Actinomycetota bacterium | reverse complement strand
TGCTTGCCTTCAGGGGCAGTGGTAGGCGCAATAGTAGACAGACTTATTATATCGAGTGGAACATTGCCCCTGAACAGCCCTTCGCTCTCGGGTATCAACATTGAGGTATGGTAAAAGGCCCTGGGGTCTATCTCGAGTCCACAAAAGGCATGCAGCGGTTTAGTCATGCCGAACTGGCCGGCGACCATGGACGTATGGATTACCTTTTTAGTTAATCTAACAAAATCCTGCGGTAGTACCTTCTCCGGCACAATGTTGAGCAATGCCTTTGGCGGGGCGGTGCAGACTACCACCGGGGATTTTATTTCTATGGTTTTGCCGTCGATGTCGGCAATCACGCCGGTCGCTTTTCCATTATGAATGATAACCTCTGTGACCTTGGCATCGGTAACGATGTCGCCTTCAGCGCCTGTGACCGCACTGGCGAAACCCTCGGTAATAAAACGGTGCCCTGGCGCCCCGGCGAACGCCCAGGAACCATCGGTGATATGCACCCCGGTCTCCTGAACCTGTAAAAACACCTTCAGGTTCTCTCCAACGGAGTTCAGCGCCGGGTCGTTGATGATCGTCTGAAAAGTCCCCATGGCGTAGTGGAATTCCTGTGCCAGCTCGCTTTTAGTTATCCCTTCCACCCAATCTTTCAAGGTTACATGGTCGAGTTTTTCCGCTTCAGCTATAGTGCGCACCTGGAGCTTGCGTTTATGGACCTTCACCATCTCAGCGTAATCTTCATCGCTCATCCAACCGTACTTCTCTCTCCTGCCCACGATGTAAGACCTCCAATCATGGTCATACCACACAAAGCTTACATTGGGATAGAAGATCGAAGCCTTGTTAAACAGGGCCAGGGCCTGACTCACACGCCCCCGGTTGGTGTACCAGGCGCCCCTGCCGCCCACTTCGAGCACATATCCATGGAGCATCTTTTCCTTTATCAGCGTGGGAAGATCGGGTTCAGTCCTGTCACTCACCCAGCAGTGAGCGGACTGCGCGAGGGTTTTTCGGAACTCGTCGGCATCTTTGAGACTCTCTCCCCGGAAAGAGGTAGCGCGTCCCCCAATCTGCGAAGAACCCTCGAGAATGAGAACCTTTTTGTGCTCCTTATTGGCTAATAACGCGCCGACAACTGACCCGGCTATGCCGCAGCCGATGATGACGACGTCATACG
>JAENXM010000362.1 GCA_016649525.1 Actinomycetota bacterium | reverse complement strand
GCTTATATACGCATGCCGCCCTTAAAAACAGACATCACCGTCTGGCCTTCCTGCTGAAGAACGTCACCGATCTCCTCAAAGTCGAAAGGAGCCCTTCGTTCTTCAGATAAAACCTTATCTTCTGTGTCATCGAGGAATCCGGCGTTATGGGAGGAATGAATTTCCGGCGGGCCGACTCCAGCGCCTCGTGCCGGAGCCTTCTGCGCTCGGCGAAGTCCGGCGCGTGCTCCGGGTCCCTGACCCAGTCGCGGAGACATCCTGTCGTTGCCTCGAACGAGTACGTCTCCAGAACGAAGTCCTTGAGCCTCTCACCGGCTTGACTGAGCTTCTCCGGGTCACCCTCGAGCTCGAGGACCCGGTCCGCCAGGGCGCGCGGGTCGCCGACCGGTATGGGGAAGAGCAGGCCCTCCCGGGAAAGCTCACCGGTAAGCTCGCAGAGGTCGGTCGATATCGCGGGAAGGCCGGCAAGCGCCCACTCCAGTATCCTGTTCCTGCTGCCGAAAGTGACCTCGTAGTGGTCGGCGTCGATGTTTATGCCCACCGAGGCCGCCCCGTAGCAGGAGAGCGCTTCGCTCCTTCTCACCCATCCCTTGAGGTGGAAGCGGTCGCGGTAAGCCGACCCGGCCACCATTCTCCCGAATTCCGCGTACGTCTTCTCGTCGTGGCCTTTTATGTCCCCGCCGGTGGATACGAAGTGCACCCTTCGCGAAGCGGCCATCGCCATCTCCAAGCCCGCGAAGAGCGTCGCGACATCCGTCCAGGTGTTGAAGCCGCCGCTCCAAAGGACCACGAAGGCGTCCGCGCCCCCGCCGCCGGTCGGATCCGAGGCGGGTGGGAAGGAGAGCTCCTGCACGCCGCAGGGTATGTGGCACACGAAATCGTAACCGAACGTCTCCGCCGCCAGCCTTCCCGCGACCCCGAGCTGTCCGATGAGCTCGTACTTCTGGCGCTCTGAGACGGTAGAGAACATATCACCAAGATTGACCAGCTGCGAGATGATGCGGACGAAGTGCTCCAGGAAAGTGTTGTCGTCGTACACCGCCGCTTTAGCCTGCGCCTCCGAGAGAAAGCTCCCGAAGACGTCGACCCATGTAGGCCGTTCCCCCGCGTAGGTCACCGCCACATAGGAGGGATACGCCGTGGCGCCCACCACACAGTCGGGATCTAGCTCCTGCATGAGCCTGTCGGTGAAGCCCCCGACCTCGAAGGAGTCCTGTTCGATACGGTAGATGACGCACCCGTTCTCCTCGCTTCGGACCACTTCTTTCTCCTCATCGGGGTACACGAACGGGATCCGCGATGCGAGTACGGTGACGTCGTGGCCGTCGGCAATCAGCGGCTTCGCGAACTGCCAGGTTCGCGTCCCCGGCCCGTAGGACCTGGTCAGGTCCTCCCAGGGAAGGGGCGCGTGCCCGATCACAAGGACCTTGCTCAAGTAGATATCACCTCATCGCGTCCAAGAGGACGAGGAAAAAATATCACATGGGGGGGTCTCAAGGCGAACCGCTCCTGGGCTCGACCGTGTAGAACTCGATGTCGTGTCTCTCGATCCCTGTCGTCTTCGGCCTCCCCGAGGGCACGGGGCTCAGGCGCGGGAAAGAGAGCTGTACATCG
>JAENXM010000085.1 GCA_016649525.1 Actinomycetota bacterium | reverse complement strand
GGTCAACCTGTAAGGCATGTCGTGCTGGTCTATTACACGCCAGACCTGGCGGGTCATGCCGGAGAACCCGGCGGTCTCCTCGAGCCACGTCGCCGTGACCCCTTCGACCCTGTGGCATTCCTCACCGATATAGAACTCGCGTGGCTCCTGCGCGTAGCAGCGCCCGCTGTAGGTTATCACACGATGTTCCATCAGCCTGGTACCCGGGTTTGTGCGTAAGGCTTAGCCGAACTGTCGGAGACGGGTCATTCCATGACCGTGTCGTGGAACTCTTCGAGCTCTTTGCCGTTGCCCATCTCCGCGGTGGTTATGAGGCCCTTATCGTCGCCGTGGATGTACGCCTCCACCATGTCTCGCGCCTCGTCGTCCGAGAACTGGACCGGTGGGGATTTCATGAAGTAGGCCGCCGGGCCGATCAACGCGCCGGAGAGCCCCCTGTCGATCGCGAGCTTGCAGCAGCGCAGTGCGTCGATGACGATCCCGGCCGAGTTGGGTGAATCCCATACCTCGAGCTTGAACTCCATGTTCAGCGGTACGTCACCGAACGCCTTTCCCTCGCATCGGATGTAGGCCCACTTGCGGTCCGTCAGCCAGGACACGTAGTCGGAGGGGCCGATGTGTATGCTCCCGCTGTCGATCTTGTGGTCCAGCTGAGAGACGACCGCGTTCGTCTTCGATATCTTCTTCGACTCGAGCCGGTCGCGCTCGAGCATGTTCTTGAAGTCCATGTTGCCGCCGATGTTGAGCTGGCTGGTCCGCTCGAGCCTGACGCCCCTGTCGTTGAAAAGGCGCGCCAGCACCCTGTGCACTATGGTGGCGCCCACCTGGCTCTTGATGTCGTCGCCGATTATCGGGAGACCGGCACGGCGGAACTTCCCCTGCCACATCTCCTCGTTGGCGATGAAGACCGGTATGCAGTTGACTACGCCGCAGCCCGCTTCGAGGGCCTCGCTGATGTAGAAGCGCGTGGCATCCTCGCTCCCGACGGGAAGGTAGTTGATCAATACTTCGGCGCCGGTCTCGCCGAGGATCTCCGAGACGTCCACGACGGGCGCGGTGCTCTCGGTTATCGTCTCGCGGTAGTACTTGCCGAGGCCGTCGAGCGTTGGGCCGCGGTTGACCTTTACCCCGAGCGGCGGCACGTCCGAGAACCTGACCGTGTTGTTGGGCTCGCTGAATATCGCTTCGGCGACGTCTTTGCCGACCTTGCTGCTGTCCACGTCAAACGCCGCGACGCACTTCACGTCGCTTATATGGTAAGGCCCGATCTTCACGTGCATGATCCCCGGGATCTGGTCGCCTTCGCGCGAATCACGGTAGTACTCGATCCCCTGTACAAGGGATGAGGCGCAGTTACCGACCCCCACGATTGCCGCTCTAACCTCAGCCATTTCTAAATGCCTCCTATCTGACCCCAACGGGGGCATCCCTCTATGCGCTCGACGCCGCCCTGACCTTTTCTTCTCCGCCCACTACAGCGGACTTTTGCTTTTTGGTTGATTTGCCCTCTCGTTTCTTTATGACATCGCGCTCCTGCGCGATGAGCCTCTCGAGCCAGCGGATGTCGCTCTTGGCCTGCCCGACCTTGTGGCGGAAAAGGCTTGTCCTGTAGCGGTCCTGGTCCCGGTTGCTCGACCGGTAAGCCTTGAACTTTGGGATTTGCTCCTTGAGATACTTCACTCTCTTCTCGAGCAGGCTCAGCCGGGTCTCGGGCTCCAGGTACTGGAAGAACGCCATCCTGAGGTCGAACTTCTCGTTGTCCGCGAATGAGTTGTCGGCGACGGTGTCACTGAGCAACTTTATGAAATCGTTCTCGCCGGCGCGTGTGATGCGGTAGACGTTGCGGTGCCTGGTCTTCTCTCTCACGGAGTAGGCGCGTTCGATATCGCCGGCGCGCTCGAGCCTCTTGAGAGCCGGGTAAAGGGAACCGTAGCTCACGGTCCAGAAATGCCCGAGCATGTATGACAGGCGCTTCTTCAGCTCATAACCGTGCATCGGCCTCTCTTTGAGCAGGCCCAGTATCGCCATAACGAGCAATTCTTTCTCCCTTGCGGTCGGAGCGGAAGGCAATATATCAAATCGATATATTTTCTGCAACTATATATCGATTCGATATATATGTCAATCGGGAACCGGTGCCGAAGGCGGGTTGACATCAACGGCTGAAGCGCTCGAGGTACCCTTCTATGTAGGAGCGCACCGCGCTGGCGGGGCTGTAGATCCCGAAATGCCCCTCGCAGAGGATGTCGGCGTCGAGCGCGAGGAGCTTCTCCATGGAGGAGCGCCATTTCTCTATGTCGGAACCGAAGTCCGGATGGAAAGGCCCGTGGATATCCTGGCCGAAGAGGACGCGAAGGCCGGCGGTATCGAGGTACAAGGACATGGAGCCCGGGGAGTGGCCGGGCGTGAACAGGGCCTTGAGGGTCAGGTCACCTGCTTTCACTTCCTCCAGCTCGAGTGAGAGTTTTCGGTCGATGCTCAACGGTTCGAACTTCACCCCGTAAAGGAACGCCCCCGTCATCAAACGGTCGCCCTGCTCCATCGGAACGGCGTCCTCGGCCCTTGCGATCAGAGTCGCCCCGTAGTCGGCGCGGAACGGCTCCGCGCCGCCCACGTGGTCTATGTGACAGTGTGTGAGTATCAAAGACCGGATATCCTCGGGCTCGAAACCCAGGCGGATGATGTTCGCGATCAAAGACTTGTAGCTCGGACCGCACCCGGCGTCAACGAGCGCAAGTTCCCTGCCGCCGTCGACCAGGTAGACGCAGCAGTCCTGCCCGGAGGTCATGTCCGGCCCGCCCACCTGGAACACCCGGTCGCATATTTTTTCAGGTTTCTTCTCCGCCCTCACTTAACCGCTCCCCGGGGACCCGCATATAAAGTTAATCGGTAATAACGTCGATTTTAACTCATAGGACGGTGATAGATGTAAGTTGAACGGGTGTGCGGGCACTCTGCGGGTCGGTTTTGATCAATGTCCGGTCCGGGGGTCTCTGCTAAAATCTTTTTAAGCTTTTAGAACCGGTGCCGGGCCACGAACCGGGTGCGTGGGAAAATGGATGATCGAGAAGTAAAAAGCAGGATAAGGACGCTCACGTCTAACATAGAGAAGGTGATCAGGGGCAAGCCCGAGACCGTCGAACTCTCCGTTATCGCGCTGTTGTGCAAAGGCCAGCTCCTGATAGAGGACGTGCCCGGCGTCGGGAAGACGATGCTTGCCAGGGCTATCGCGCGGTCGATAGACGCGACCTTCCAGCGCATCCAGTTCACACCGGACCTTTTACCCTCGGACGTGACAGGCGCGTCGATCTACAACCAGAAGACCGTGGAGTTCGAGTTCCAGCCGGGGCCGATATTCGCCAACATAGTGCTCATCGATGAGATAAACCGGACGACGCCGAGGACGCAGTCGAGCCTGCTCGAGGCCATGGAGGAGCACCAGGTGACGGTCGATGGATGCACGTACCGGCTTCCCGACCCCTTCTTCGTCATGGCGACCCAGAACCCAATCGAGTTCTTCGGCACCTACCCGCTACCGGAGGGCCAGCGGGACAGGTTCCTTATGTCTCTGGGTCTGGGGTACCCGTCCTTCGAGACGGAGAAAGAGATAGCGACCGACCAGATGATAAGGCATCCCATCGAGAGTCTGGAGCCGGTGCTTTCGCTTTCGCACGCCAGAGAGCTGCAGAGTGCCGTGATGGAGGTCCACGTGGACGACGCGGTCCTCGAGTACGCGGTATCGCTTGTCCATGCGACGAGGAACCACCCGGCTCTGCTGCTTGGCGCGAGCCCGCGCGGAAGCCTTGCCCTGGTGCGGACCGCGCAGGCTTCGGCCTTGATCGACGGGCGTGATTACATCACGCCGGATGACGTGAAGCGCATGGCCCACTGGGTCCTGCCCCACCGCTTCATAGCGCGTGAGCGCTCCCGCACGAGATTCGGGAACTGCGTTGGCGTGATAAAAGACGTCTTGAGCGAGGTCCCCGTGCCGATTGGGGTACCGGGGCGAGAGTAGTTGAGCAAGAGGGCCGTTACCCTCATACTGGTCGCCATCGCCCTCTGCCTGATCGCTGCCACCATAAGGTCAGGATGGTTGTACCTCGTTTCCAGTGCCCTGATTTCCCTTGTGGTTGTGGGACTTTTCGCCGGCAGGTGGGCGACCCGTCGGGTTGAAGTAGAGAGAGATTGTCCCACCGAGGTCTTCGAGGGAGAGCCCTTCTCGGTGAGACTACGGGTCCGGAACAGCGGGATGGTGTCCAGGAACTTGATCTCGGTTCAGGACCGGCAGTTCGCGGGCTCCCGGGGTCGCGCAGGTTTCATGGCCGAGCTTCAGCGAAGGCGTGACGAGTCCAGGGAGAAGCTGAACAGTGCCCGGGCGGGTGAGGCCGGCGGAAGAACAGCCGATTCTGATGAAGGGGCGCCAGCCCGGTACTGTCCGACCGTCACATTCGAGAGCGTACCTCCCGGGTGCGACGTGGAAACCCCGTACTTGATGACAGCACCCCGGCGGGGAATATACGACGCGGCCGACCTGTCGGTGAGTTGCGGGGGGATCTTCGGCGTGACCGAGGTCAAAAGGGCGGTGAAGGTGCCTTCGAGCATTACGGTCCTTCCGCGCGTCTACCGGCTCGAGGAGTTCCCGTTCAATCCGCAGGCGAGCACGTCCCCGGTCGAATCGCGCGAGTGGTCTCGGAAGGGGATCGGGGAGAACTACTACGGGATCCGTGAGTATACCCACGGGGATCCCCTGCGCCACATCCACTGGAAATCAACCGCGCGTCACGGTGACCTCATCGTAAAGGAATATCAGGAGGAGTTCCGCCCTTCCGCCGGTCTCGTGGTACTCCTCTGTGAACCCGCATACGGGAGCGTGGACGTGAACAGTCTGGAGGACGGGTTGAGGGCGGCCGCCTCTATAGTCAACTACTTTGTGGAGATGGGGAGCACCCCGCAGCTCGTCGTCCCGCGCAACGGGACGTTCGAGGTCGTGGAGACCGTTTCTATGAAGGACAGCCTCAAGGTCCTGGCTGAATACAGTCCTCCGGAGGACAAGACCGGCGCGGGCGGTCGTCTCCATGAAGCTCTCTCGATAGCCCAGCACCAGCTCAGCCCGGGCTGCGCGCTGGGGGTGGTCACGAACATCGATCCGGCCGACATAGCGGACGTCCTGACCTCGTGGTGGGGATGGCAGGAGCTCTCCGTGGTGCTGGCTCTGGACGAGTCCTACGGACTCGCGTTCCCGAAGCGCGCCTCCGGCCGGCTTGCCGAACTCGAGCTTGTCTCGGGGGGGCAGCTCGTTGATGTTTTCCTGGTACGTAAGGGACGGGAGATACCTGAATGTTTAAGCGCGCCGTTGAGTACTACAGACTTATAAACCGCCCCCGGTCCACCGAAGAGTCGAAGGGCTTCCGGGCCGCGGTTCTGATAGCGGTTCTGTTGAGCGTCGTCGCCGCGGCCGTTTACGGTGAGATGGGATGGGTGACCGGGATCCTGGTCTCCGCGGGAGTCGTTGTGGGTTTCTACTACTCGTACAGGGTCCGCCACCGCTCCAACCTGGCCATGAAGTTCATCCTGACGATCCTGCTACTGGCCGTCTTCGCGATTTTCTGGACGGAGCTATTCGGTGCCATCTGGGACATACGCTACCCTCTTGTAAGGCTCTTCTTATGGCTGCAGGTACTGCACTCATTCGACCTCCCCGCGCGCCGGGACCTGGACTTCTCGCTGGTGAGCTCCACCGTATTGATGGCGTTTGCGGGCTCGATGAGCATCTCGAGCGACTTTCTGTATCTGCTTGTACCGTTCTTCATGGTCGGCCTGGCGGCGCTCTACCTCGGGCACCGCTCCGCGCTGGCGTCGAAGTCCGCCGTTTTCGTCAGGGGAAAGGGAAGATCGGCGGCAAGGGCTCTCGCCCTTACGAGCATCGTGGTCATCCCCGTCACCCTGGTGCTCTTCATGGCGATGCCCCGGCTCCCGGGCTTCAGCTCGAACTTCCTGCCCGTGTCATCCATGTTCAAGCTGTCCGGGCCCTTTGACGGCTATTTGCGGAATCCGGGTTACATGGATTTTCCCGACAGTTTTCCCTCGACACCGTTGCCTTTCAACCCGAACTTCTACTATGGCTTCAACCGGTTCCTGGACTTGAGGACGAGGGGAGTACCGTCGGACAGGATCGTCATGAAGGTGCGAAGTGCCGAGCCCGAGTACTGGAGGGCGATGGCTTTCGACAGGTTCCTCGGCAACGGCTGGGAGGACACGGAAAAGAATTACCAGGACATCGAGAGCACAAAGCTTCCGTTGATGGTCCAGTACAAGGATGAGCCGCCGCGGTACGCCATGCGTGATCTCGTTCAGACCTTCTTCATCGAGCAGAAGCTGCCGAACACGATATTCGCGGCTTTTCTGCCGCGGCAGGTCTTTTTCCCCACTCATTACCTCAAGACGAACTCCATGTTTGCGGTCATAACGCCGCTTACCCTTACACCCGGGCTCATCTATACCGTGATATCGGAGGTCAGTGACGCGACACCCGACATGCTGAGGCAGGCGGCGGGGCCGTACCCGAGGGGTTTGAAGGAGAGGTATCTGAAGCTTCCGGAGATGTCACCTGAAGTGGGAGACCTCGCCCGCCGGACAACAGCCGGTGAGACCAACGACTACGACAGGGTCGCCGCCCTCGACGATTACCTGCGGGACAATTTCAAGTACGATATCAACTGTCCCAGGCAGGGAAACGACGAGAACACCGTCGAGTTCTTCCTGTTCAAACAGAAGCGGGGATACTGCGAGCACTTCTCGACCGCCCTGGCGGTGATGTGCAGGTCTATCGGGATACCGGCGCGCATCGCCGTCGGGTATTCGACCGGGCAGCTCAACCCGCTGACCGGCTACTACGAGGTCTCCGCCCGGGACGCCCACGCCTGGGTGGAGGTGTACTTTCCAATATACGGGTGGATACCTTTCGACCCGACGCCCGGCTCTGTAGAACCTCTGGCCCTCGCAGGGAGCCATGAGACCTGGTCCGGGTTCTCGCTGCTGAAATACGTCGGCCAGGCCCTTTCCCACGTTTTTCCGGCGAGCTGGGGCCGCGCGGTCGCCGGAGCCTTCCGTAAGGTCGGGGCCGGCATAGGTAATGCCGCCGAGGCACTTGCGGCGACTGTGTCCGATCACTACAGGGGCATACTGACGGTCCTCGCGCTTTTCCTTCTTCTGGGAGGCCTCCTCCTCTGGCGGCTCAAGGTCAGGCGGGACGCGTCCCGGCCTCCCCCGGCGCGGGACGGGCCGAGGCTG